>CAYGQN010000038.1:0-18975 GCA_964351795.1 uncultured Gammaproteobacteria bacterium | reverse complement strand
CAGTCCGACCTCGGCGTACACCGGGTCCATGCCCTCGCATTCCCATTTCATCTCGAAGGCATCGCGCTTGAGGACGAGGGCGGATTCGTCGTAGCTGCCGCTGCCGGCAGTGAACACCGGCGCCTTGTCGAAGAAGGTCAGCACCACCGCGCCGGACTCGCTGGCCGTCACCTCGCGGGTGAAGCCGGCCGGCAGGTAGGCGTAGCAGTCGCGCGCGTAGACTTCGTCGTTGATGCTCAGTTCCCCCTCCAGCACGAGGAACTCCTCGTTGGCGTCCAGCCAGCCGGGGGTGTCGTGCCGCCAGCCGGCGGGATAGCGCAGGATGGCGCTGCAGGCGCCGTTGCCGTCGTCCTCGCTGAGCATCTTCACGCTGACGGCCTCACCCGGCCAGTTCCAGGGGATGCCGGCCCAGGGCAGTTCCTGGGACTGGACGAATTCGATGTGTGGTCGGGCCATGATGCGAACTCCCGGGGTTGGCGCGGCGCGGCCGCGGCGGCTGTGAAACATGTTCACGCGAGTCTACGGCGGCCGGCGCGGGCGGTGCAAATCCGGGCCCGGCCGGGCCGCCGCTGGTGTGTCGGCCGGGCGATGGTAAAGTGCCGGCACCCCCTCTGCCGGAGCCGCGCCCGCCATGTACGTCGCCTGGAAATACCTGCACCTGCTGCTGTTCGTGTTCTGGATTGGCACCGACGTCGGTGTCCTGCTGCTGGCGCGCAAGTTCCGCGATGCCTCCCTGCCGGTGCCGTCGCGGGTGCTGCTGCTGCAGCAGGCGCTGGTCATCGACACGCTGCCACGGATCTGCTTCGTGCTCATGCTTCCGGCCGGTGCCTCGCTGGCGGCCAGTTCCGGCCTGGTGGACATACCGGGCCTGTATCTCGGCATCCTCTGGGTGGCGGCCTTCGCCTGGCTGGGCCTCGGCCTGACCGCGGCGAAGAATGCCGAGACGCCCCGCGGGCCGGCACTGCAGAAGGCCCACTGGGCGCTGCTGGCCGTCATCGGCGCGGGGATCGCCGTGGCCGGCCTGTGGCTGGGCGCGCAGGGCCTGCCGGCCACGGCGCCGTGGCTGGCCGCGAAGCTGGTCGTCTACGGGCTCATCTGCTTCGCCGCCATCGGCATCGACTGGGCTTTCGGGCCCATCGGCCCGGCCGTGATGAAGCTCATGACCGAGGGCTCGTCGCCGGCGCTGGAGCAGACCATCACCGCGTCGGTCAACCGCGCGCTGTGGTTCGTGTACTCCCTGTACGGGGCCGTGCTGCTGGCGGCTTTCATCGGCGTGTCCCGGCCGTTCATGGGTTGAGCGGGAGATCACGCCGGCAGGGAAGCGCTCGTGCGGCCTGACATGCCCGGCCTCAGCCGGCCGGCGGTGCTGCTGCTGGTGGTCGCCTGCAGCATGTCGCCGTTCGCGATGTCCCTGTGCGTGCCGGCCCTGCCGGCCATGCGCGACGCGCTCGGTGTCACCGACGCCGGCGTGCAATGGGTGATCTCCGGCTTCCTGCTGTCGCTGGCGGTGACGCAGCCGTTGCACGGTGTGCTGACCGACCGCTACGGCCGCCGGCCGGTCATCATTGCCGGTTTTGCCGTGGCCGTGCTCGGCAGCCTCGCCGCGGCGGCGGCCTCGACCCTGACCGGGCTGATCGTCGCGCGGGTGGTGCAGGGCGCGGGGATCGCCACCGGCACCGTGGTGGCGCGGGCCATGATCCGCGATGCGGTGGATACCGACGAGGGCGCCCGCATCATGACCTACCTGTCCATCGGCATGGGGGTGGCGCCCAGCATCGGCCCGCTGCTCTCGGGCGTGCTGGTGGCCGTGTTCGGCTGGGCGGCCACCTTCCTGGCCGCGGCCGCGGCCAGTACCGCGGTGCTCGGCTGGCTCGCGCTCGGGCTGCCGGAGACGCGGCCCGCCACCGCGGCCGCCGGCGCGCAGCATGGCCGCCAGGTGCTGGCCGATGTCGCCCACGTGTCCCGTTCGCCCCTGTTCTGGGGCTACGCGCTGATGTTCGGCTTCGGCAACGCGGCCTTCTTCGCCTTCCTCACCAACGGGCCGAGTTTCTTCCAGGCGGCGCTCGGCGAGGGGCCGGCCCGCTTCGGCGTGTACATGGGCGGGCTGGCGCTGGCCTACGTGGTCGGGGCCACGCTTGCCAGCCGCATCATCGGCCGGGTGGGCATGGATGGCGCGCTCAGGCTCGGGCTCATCGGCACCGGCACCTCGGCAACGCTGCTGGTGCTGTGCGCCTACGCATTGCCGCTGTCGGCGGCTTCCGTGCTGGCGCCGATGACGGTGCTGTTCATCGCCGCGGGGCTGGTAAACCCGGCCGCCATGACGGGCGCGGTTGCGCATTTTCCGCGCCAGGCCGGCACCGCGTCCGGCCTGTCGAGCAGTATCGGCATGGGTACGGCGGCAATGGGTGCGGTGCTGTCGGCCCGCGTCGTCGGCGACACCATGACCAGCCTGACCTGGCCGATCACGCTGAGCATCTGGCTTTCCATCCTGGGCTACGTGGTGGTATTGCTGTCGCCGGTGCCGCCCACGGCGGACTGAGTCGCCGGGGCATCGCGCCCCGCCCGGGGAGGGCGCGCGGCTGCGAACGAGCTTGCGCGGCCCACCCGGGTCGGTGCCTGGCGCCTGGCCGCGGGCGAGGGTATACCCCCCCGGGCGGCGGGAGCCTGCCTACCAGGTGATGCCGCCCACCCAGCCGCCGGCCACCGGGTTGAAGGCCTCCACGTCCACCTGCTTCCACACACCGGCTACATCGTAGGGGTCGGCGGCTATGAACTCCTCCGCGGCGGCCGCTGACGGCGCCTCGATGATGTACATGCTGCCCTGGTAGGCGCCGGCCGGGTCCGGCAGGGGGCCGGCCACCATGATGCGCTCGATATTCGATTCAACGAAGTGCAGGTGGGCCTGCAGGTGTTGCTGGCGCAGGGTCGGCGCATCAGGGCCGTCGCGGCAGATGATCGCGAAATGCATATCCGGGTTCTCCATGGTGAAGGCGGTCGGCCTCGGCGGCTCGACCCGAACGAGTGTAACGGCTTGCACGCATTCCCGCGCAAGCGCGGGCAGGTTTCAGTCGCACAGGGCAGCGCGCGCCGAAGGCCCGCGCCCGTCACGGCTGCAGCTGCGACTTCGGACGCACGCGGCAGCGCGCACCGATGGCCTGTTCCTGCGGGCCGCGCGGCCAGTCCTAGGGTGGTGGCCAGCTGACGTCCGGCGTGGCCTGGTCGATGTCCACGTGGATGCGCCAGCGGCCGTCCGCGCCGCGCTTGTAGATGAGCAGCGAACGGCCGGCGTCGGTGAAGCTGTCACCGCCCTCGGGCGGCGTTGCCGACATCCAGTACTTGCTGATCAGGTGGGCGACGTCGCCGTGGACCTCGATGGTCTCGACGTCGATGGAGAAGCTCACTTCGGCCTTGCCGATCCCCGGCGCGAAGAAATTCCGCACCGCCTCGCGCCCCCGCAGGACGGGCTTGCCGTGCAGGGCGACCGTGGGGTCAGCCGTGTACAGCGTCAGCAGGGCATCCAGGTCACCGGACTTGTAGATGCGGATCCAGTCCGCGGCCGCGGCCCGGATCGCCGCGACATCGGCCGCCGTATCCGTTGTTGTGTCCGTCGCCAGGGCGGCACCGGGCAGGGCCAGCCAGGGCAGGCCGGTGAGCACAAGCGCCCGCAGCAGGGCGCGCAGTGGAAGATGCATTGGCAGTCTCGCTCAGAAGGGTTTGGAAATACCGATGAAGGCCATGGTCGCGATGAGCACCCAGTAGCAGTAGGCGTAGATGCGCGCCTTGGCCATCGAGCGCTGGAACAGCCCCTCGACCTCGGGGTTGGAACCCTCGGCATCCAGGCGCCGGAAACCCTCCACCCACACCGCCACCGTCCAGCGCAGCAGCAGGCCGATGATGAGCAGCAGGCCGAAGATGAACAGCTTGGTGGCAAACCAGCGGACTTCGATGGGCCCGCCGCTGATCAGCGAGAAGCCGCCCACGCCGAGCAGGGTCGGGATGAGCACGAAGCGCACGTAATCATCGTAGCGGTTGAGCTTGCGGTACAGGGGCCGGTCGGCACGCCTGGCGTAGGTGTACCACACCAGCGACACCCAGCCGATGGCGGCGCCCCAGATGGGGAACAGCCAGAAGCGCTCCAGCGGCAGGGCACCGAGGTTGATGGCCATGTGGGCGCCGACCGGCAGCAGCATCACGATGGCGGTGCGCGGCGCGATGTCGATGTCCAGCGCCGTGGCAAGGAAGCGCCGGCGCTCGTTGATGTCGAGCTTCTCGTTGACCACGTTCCGGGAGGCATTGAACACGCCCCATTCCCCGCCCAGCCAGTAGGCCACGAGCAGCACGTGAATCCAGCGCAGTATCAGGTGTTCCCACATAGCCTGTCTCCCCCGACGGTGGCAGCCTTGCCTTAAAATGTCATAATGTTATATCAAACAGCCATTCAGGGTGCCACTGCGGCCTGCGCGTCATGCGATGGCATACTGCCAGGCACTGCAAGACAACGGAGCCATTCATCCATGATCTTCCCCAGCCCTGCCCGCCGTGCCGTGGCACGCCCCTTCCTGCTGGCCGCCCTTCTCGCGCTGTTGGCCCCCGGTGCTTTTGCCGAGGACTGGCAGCCACTCAGTATCGTCGATGTCGAGGCCTTTCCCGACGACGAGGAACCGCGTTTCCACAGCCAGTCCAAGAGCATCTGGCGAGGGCCGGGCGGCGCCAGCCTCATCTGGGCGCGCTTCAAGCCCCGCTTCGACGACATGCCCCCGATTGATCCCCTCGGGCCGCATTATCACCTGTTCCACGAGTGGGCCATGGTGCTGGAGGGGGATTTCGTGATCCACGAGCCCGTCAGCCCCACGCAGAAGCACCCGGCCATGTACCAGTTCATCGAGGGTACCTGGCTGGATCGACCCGCCTACACCCTGCACGGCGGCGTGTGGGAAATCGGTGGCCTGCGCCCGCAGCTGCCCTGCACGCTCATCATCTTCGAGGAGGGCGACGGCAGTGTCATCACGGTCGGCCCCGAGGGGCGGCATTTCAAGCCGGATTTCCCGGACTCCAAACCCGAGCCCTACGATCCGGACTGGCAGTCCGTCGAGCAGTTCCCGCACCCCTGGATCGTGCACACGGCCCAGCAGATGGAGTGGGAGCGCGACGCCGCCGAGCCCGGCCGCTGGGTCAAGTGGCTGGCCGACGACGACAAGGAAGGCTTCCGTGCGCGGATGATCAAGGCGCCGCCGGCATGGAAGTCCGAGGGCTCTACCACGGCCGTGTGGCACGAGCAGGCCAACCGCTTCCTGTACGTCATCTGGGGTGATCTCAACATCCAGCGCTACACCGCCGACGGCAAGCCGGGCGAACTCGTCCAGGCGGGCGAGGACTGGTTCGTACATCAGCCGCCACGCGCGCCGATGTCCCACGGCGCCGGTGCCGCCACCGACAAGGGCGCCATCTGGCTGGAGGTCACCTATGCCAGGGGCGCC
The DNA here is from genome assembly GCA_964351795.1 of uncultured Gammaproteobacteria bacterium. Taxonomy (GTDB): domain Bacteria; phylum Pseudomonadota; class Gammaproteobacteria; order JADZEE01; family JADZEE01; genus CAYGQN01. The sequence goes on along the minus strand of CAYGQN010000038.1, from coordinate 13,498 downwards.
AAGGTCGGCGGCGGGCCTATCGAAGCGCCGAAGACCCTGCCGTGAGGTGGCGGGCGGTGCGGCCAGGGGGCCGCACCGGCCATCGGTCCGGCCTGCAGCCATGTCCTGCAAGCCGCTTCCCGTGCCGGCGGCTGACAGCGCGCACCGGCCGTGCCAGGGGCGGCCGACTGCCGGGGCGCCCGGAACACCCGAGCCGATCCGGGCGAGTGGGCATGCCTGCAAGCGGGAGTACCTGCGGATGAGCCCTGTTGCGGCACCCTGGCGGCGTGTTGGCGCGCGCCGCGCGCTCGTCGGCCGCTTGCTCGGCCCCGGCCTCGCGAGCCTGCTGGCGCCACTGGCACTGCTGGCCGCCGGGGTGCAGCAGGTTGCGCCCGACGGGCCCTGGCAGGAAGCGCTGGTGTCCGTGTCGCGCCCGGCCGAGACGGCCCGCTTCTTTACCGAGGTGGCCGGCTACGAGGTCCTGGCCCGGCCGGATGAGCACGCCAGCCAGATGCAGCACTGGGGGCTGGCCGACGGCGCCGGGGCGAGTTCCATCCTGCTTGGCAAGCCCGGCACCGACCACGGCTACGTTCGGCTCATCCGTTTCACCGGCGTCGAGCAACGGCCCATCCGCGCCACGGCACGGGCCTGGGACACCGGCGGGTTCTTCTCGCTGATGGTGCGGGCCAAGGACATCGACGCCCGCTTCAGCGAAGCGCTGGCCCTCGGCTGGAGCGCGGAAAGCGACCCGGTGCGTTTCGACTTCACCGGCCTGTCCATCCGCAACGTGGTGCTCAAGGGCCCCGACGGGCTGAACATTGCCGTCTACGAGCGCCTGGCGCCACCGCTGCAGCACTGGCCGCCCTTCGAGCGCATGACCCAGGTGTTCAATGCCATGCAGATGGTGCGCGACAAGGATGCCGCGGTGGATTTCTACACCCGCGTGCTCGGCTTCAAGGTGTTCTGGCAGGGCGACTACCTGGATCCGGCACCGACCATGAACAACTTCGGCCTGCCACAGAACTACGTTACCGAGGTGCCGCGGCGCACCGGGATCCTCTACCCGGTGCCGGGCGAGACCGGCCGCGTGGAGGTGATGCAGTTCGCCGGCTTCGACGGGCGGGACCTTGGCGCGCGTGCCGTGCCGCCCAACCTCGGCATTCTCGCCGTGCGCTACCCGGTGTCCGACCTCGATGCCCGCCTGGCGGCCATTGCCGCGGCCGGCTGGCCGCTGGCCTACCCGGCCTCGACCATCGAGCTGCCACCCTACGGGCGGGTGCGCATCGCCGGCGTGCGTGCGCCGGACGGCGCCCTGATCAGCTTCTACCAGCGCCTGGGCGGGCAGCCCGACCGCTGAGGGTCTGCGCGCCACCGCTGCGGTGGTGCGCCCGCGGGCAAAGCACAACCTGGCCGGGCCGTTGCCGGGGGTGAGCGCAGGGACAGCACGAACCCTGCCCGGCGTCTCCTCGTTACCCAGGCGGCATCGCGGCAGCCACGCCCGCCCATGTCCTGCCCCTTGCCGGCCCTGCCTGCCGCGGTAAAAAAAAAGCCCCGCCGTAGCGGGGCTTCGAAGCAATGACTGCGACCGCGTTTACAGGTCGCCGAAGGTGTAGCTCACCGTGGCCCCGAAGAAGCGCGGGTTCGGCCGCAGGCGCATGCCGCTGGCGCCGAAGTTCTCCTGCGTGCCGGTGTAGTACTCCTCGTCCAGCAGGTTCTGCACGTAGAGTGTGAAGGCCCAGGGACCCATGTCGTAACCCGCGCGCAGGTTGACCACGTCGAAGTCCGGCGTCCTGTACGGGAACTCGCCGACCAGCGGACGGGCGAGACCGGAGTTCGGCGACGGCCCGGTGGTCTGCTGGTTGGTCAGCGCCTCGATATCCGAGTACTGGCCATCACGGTGCAGATACTCCACGCGCAGCCAGGCCTCGTTGGCCGCCAGCGGGAAGCGGTACTCGCCGGCGATGTTGGCGGTCAGTTCCGGCGCCCGTGGCAGTTCCAGGCCTTCGAGCTGGACGATGAACCCGCCCGTGAGCGTGGCCAGCGGCGCATCCTCGATTTCGGTGTCGATGTAGCCCAGGCCGCCGGAGACCGTGAAGCGGTCGGTGACGGCGAAGGCGAAGTCGGTTTCGAAACCGGTGCCGGTGGCCTCGTCGACGTTGATGGTCTGCTCGAAGTTCGAGGACAGGTCGCCGGGGATCAGGAAACGGAACGCCTCCAGCTGCAGGTCCTTCCACACCAGGTGGAACACGGAGGCGTTCCAGCGCAGGCGGCCGTCGAGCAGTGCGGCCTTGAAGCCGCCCTCGATGTTCCAGAGGTTCTCTTCGTCGAAGGGCACGGCGGTGTTCGGGAACACGTCGCCCACCGAGGTGCCGCCGTTCTTGTAACCCTTGGAGAAGGTGCCGTACAGCGTCCACTCGTCGGTGGCGCGGAAAGTGAAGCCGACACGGCCGGAGATGTCATCGAACTTGCGTGATGCCTCGGAGCCGCCGCGCGGGAAGTTGATGAAACCGGGCGGGCCGGGGATGGCCGTGCCCGGCGCCAGGCCGAAGGACTGGATGAAGTTGCGCACCTTGTCATGGGTGAAACGCAGGCCGATGAAGGTGTCCCAGCGCTCGTTCCAGTGCCAGGTGAAATCACCGAACACGGCGATGCTTTCCAGTTCGTATTCCTTCTCGTTCAGCGCCAGGCCCAGCCCTTCCGGGAAGGGCGGCAGCACGCCGATCACATTGCCATTGATATCCGTAGCGCTGGCCGTGGGCTGCGTGGATACCGCCACGTCGTTGGACTGGTCCTGCGTGTCCTCGGCGTACATGAAGCCGCCGACCAGGTCGTACTGCTCGGTGATGTACTCCAGGCGCAGTTCCGTGCTCCAGGAGAAACCATCGTAGGCATTGTCGCGCTGCAGGGCATCGAAGCCACCCAGCAGATCGTTGTCGAAACGACGCTCCTGCTCGGCATCGATGAAGCCGGAGATCCACTTGACGGTCAGGTTCTCGTTGACCTCGTGGGCGATGTTCAGGATACCGATGAAGGTCTCCATCTGGTTGCGTTCGTTCAGATCATGGCTGAGCAGATCGCGGTTGTTCGGCCAGAAGCCGGTACCGGGATCCACCGCGGCCGTGAGGCCGAGGGTATCGACGGTATCGAGATCGAGCACGCCCGAGGGCACGTTCTCGTCGGTGCCCTGGTCCATGTCGGAGTAGATGAAGGTGCCCTTGATGGTGGTCCGATCCGTGGGTGTCCACAGGCCCTTCAGGCGGATGTCCAGCCACTCGTGGCCGCTGTCGTCGCTACCGTTGGGCGTGAAGCCGTTGACGCCCGCCAGCGGGCAGTCGATCGCGGTGGCACCACTGCGGCAGATATTGTCCACCAGGCCGCCGCTGTCCTCGTAGCGGACGACGCCGCGCAGGCCGAACTGTTCGCTTACCGGCAGGTTGATGATGCCGGTGACGTTGAACATCTCGTTGGCGCTTTCGTAGCTCTCGCCACCGACAATCAGCCGGGCACCGAAGTTCTCGGTCGGATCGTTGGTGGTGAGGTTCAGCGCACCGCCCACGGCATTGCGGCCGAAGTAGGTACCCTGGGGCCCGCGCAGCACTTCCACCCGGGCCATGTCGGGCAGGAACGGGTTGGCCACGCCGTTCGGTACCGAGGCGATGGAGAACTCGTCCAGGTAGATGCCGATGGAGTTGGTGAAGGCGTTCTCGCCGGTGACCAGGTTGGTGACGCCGCGGATGGCGATGCCGATGCTGCGGGCGCCGGACTGGCCGTCGTCGGTGAAGCTCACACCCGGCGTAATTGCCAGGTAGTCGCGCGCGCTGGTGAGGTTGTTCCGCTGCAGGGTGTCGCCGCTGAACGCCGTGATGGCGATGGGTACGTCCTGCAGGCTCTGCTCCCGGCGTTGCGCAGTTACAACGACTTCCTCGAGTGCCTGGGACTGGGCGAGGCCTGGCACTGCGGCCGCCGCGAGGGCGGCGATCCCGAAGATGATCCTTTGCATGTTATTCCCCCTGATGGGCTTTATCCCGTACTTCGACAGGAAATAGTTTAGGCTTAAATTGATTCCTGTCAATGCATGCGAAGCACTGAATTCCGACTCAGGCGCTGGAAACTGTGGTGTGCAGTTGGCGGTGTGTTGCGGCAGTGCGACAAATCAGGCCGGGGCCGGGAGGCGTCGGCGCATGACGATGAGGCGGTGTTCCCCGACGACCATGCCGCCGCTGACCGTGTGGTAGCCGAGCGCCGAATAGAAGCCCTCCAGGTACTCGTGCGGGTGCAGTTCGATCTCGCGGATCCCGGCTGCCGCGCCCAGGCGCTCCAGCTCGCGCACCAGCGCCTGGCCGAGGCCACGGCTGCGCCAGGGCGGCAGCACCGCCACGCGGGCAAGCACGGCAAAGCCCGGCTCGGCCTGCGGTGACAGCCGCGCGGTGGCGACGGGCTGTTCGCCGTCCAGGGCCACGACGTGGATGGCGCCGGTGTCCTCGCCGTCGTCATCGAGCTCGGCCGGGATCCCCTGTTCCTCCACGAACACCCGCCGGCGGATGTCGAGCGCGCCGGCGATGAGCGCCTCGCTGTCGGCACACACCACGCGGATCGACGCCCTGCCCATTGGCTCAGGCGTCTCCGGCCTCGAGGCGCCGGACCGTGTCGGTGATGATGTCGATGGCCAGTTCGATGTCATCGAGATGGGTGTTGTAGCCCAACACGGCAAAGCGCAGGACGAAGTGCCCGGCAATGGTGGTGGTGGACAGGAACAGCCGGCCATCGGCCCGCAGGACGTCCGCCAGGCGTCGGTTGAAGGCGTCCGCGTCGCCATGTTCCGGTACGTAGCGGAACGCGGTAATCGACAACTGCGGATACGGGCCCATGTCGTAGCCGTCCATGGCCTGCAGGCGCTGGTGGAAGTACTCGGCCAGGTAGAGCTTCTCCTCCAGTGCGGCCCGAAAGGCTGCCAGGCCGTACAGCTTCAGCGACAGCCACAGGCGCAGACCGCGGAAGGGCCGGGTGAGTTCGGGGGAGATGTCGGCCGCGGAGGGCACGTTGGCGCTCTGGCCGGCCTTCAGATCCTGCAGGTAGGGTGCGTCGGCCTCGAAGGCGCGATGCATGCTGGCGCCATCGCGCACCAGCACCAGGCCGCTGCCGAAAGGCAGGAACAGGCCCTTGTGCGGGTCGATGATGAGCGAGTCGGCGCGCTCGAAGCCGCGCAGGCGCCGGCGGCCCTCCGCGCACAGGACGAAGGCCCCGCCATAGGCCCCGTCGGCGTGGAACCACAGGTCCTTCTCGGCGGCGATGTCGGCGAGTTCCTCCAGCGGGTCGATGCTGCCGAGGTCAGTGGTGCCGGCGGTGCCGCCGAGCAGCCAGGGGATATGGCCGTCGGCACGGTCGCGGTCAATCTGCGCCCGCAGGGCGGCCGCGTCCATGCGGTACCCGGCGTCCATCGGCACCTGGCGCACGCTCGCCTCGCCAAGGCCGGCGATGTGCAGCGCCTTGCTGAGCGAGTGATGCGTAAGCGAGGTGACGTATACCACCGCGCGTTCGTAATCGCGCGAGCGCAGGCCGGCGGCCTGTCGCGCGGTGATCACCGCCGAGAGGTTGGCGATGCTGCCACCGGAGGTGAGGTCCCCGCCGGCGCCGTCCGGGTAGCCGACCTCGGCTGCCAGCCAGCGCACCAGTTCACGTTCGCAGCGCGTCACGCCAGGGCCGGAGAACTCAACGCCGGCATAGCGGTTGGTGCTGGCCGCCAGGAAGTCGCCCAGCGCGCCGGCGTAGATGCCGCCACTCGGGATGAAGCCGAAGAAGCGCGGCGAGACCAGGTGCACGCCGCCGTTCATGATGCTGCGATCGAACTGGTGCATGACAGCGTCGATCGGCTCGGGCGCCTCGGTGAACTGCAGGTCTGCCGCGTGGAAGCCGGCCGGGTCGAAAGGCTCGTACACCTTGCGGTCGCGGATGTGCTCGCGATAGTCGCTGGTGTAATCCATGATGGCCGCCACCTGCGACAGGCGTCGCTCGCCATCGCCGGAATCCAGCCCGAGCGCCGCCGGCTCCAGCGCCTGGATGCGGGCCTTCAGCGCTGCGATGTCCGGCGTGCTCACGGTGTCAGCCACACACGGCCTTGCGGTTCTGCGGCATCATGATGAACTTCCAGGGCGAGGGCATTCGCGCCGGCACCGGTACCTCGATGATCACCGGTCCGTCCACGGCGAAAGCCTTCTCCAGCGCCGTGCGCAGGGTCGCGGGCGAATCCGCCTTCATGCCCGTGGCACCGAACACTTCCGCCAGGCGCGCGAAATCCGGGTTGTGCAGGTCCGAGCCGAGGCGTCGGCCGCCGAACCATTCGTCCTGCTGGCGCTGCACGTTGCCGAAGGCGTTGTCGTTGAACACGATGCTGACGAGATCGATGTTGTGGGCCACGGCGGTGGACAGTTCCTGCACGGTGAACATGAAGCCCCCGTCACCGCTGATCTGCACGGTCTTCCTGCCCGGGTTGCCGACCGCCACGCCGAGCGCGGTGGCGAAACCGAAACCGAGCGTCCCCATCTCCGCGGCGGTGACGTGCTGGCGTGGCGCGTACACCGGGAAGCCGTACCAGGAGGTGAAGCCGCACTGGGTGATCTCGTCCACGAACAGGCCGTCATCCGGCAGCACGTCGCGGATGGCATCCAGGTAGCCCATCTGCGGCGCGACGCTTGCGCGGATATCGGCGAACACGCGCTCCCGCAGGGTGGTGAGTTCCTCCTCGCGCGAGGGTCTGAACCAGTCGACCTGGCTGTTCAGCGCCTGCAGGGTGGCGCGGGCGTCACCATGCAGGGCGACGTCCGGGATGCAGATGCGGTTCATCTCCACCGGGTCGATGTCGATCTTCAGCAGGGTGAGGTCCTCGTCACGGCCCCACATGGTCAGTTCGTTCTTCAACCTCGAGCCCACGCCGAGGACCACGTCGGCCTCGGCCCACAGGGCATGGCCCATGGGGGCGTTGGCGGCGAGGTAGTGACGGGCATCGACGATGCCCTTGCCATTGCGCTTGGCGACGACGGGTGCCTGCAGCTTCTCTGCCAGCGCCAGTACCTCCGCGGCCGCGTGGTTGGCGCCCGAGCCCACCACGATCAACGGCCGCCTGGCACCGCGCAGCGCCGCCACGGCACGGTCCACGGCATTGGCGTCCACCGGCGGCACGGCGTAGGCCGAGTCCGGGGCCGCCATGTCCACTGCACCTTCGAGTCCCATGGTATCCATGGGCATTTCGATTTCCACCGGCCGCGGCCGGCCTGTGTGCAGCTGTCGGAAGGCCTCGTCTACCAGTGTCGGCGCTTGCGAGGGATGCTCGATGCGCTCGGCCCACTTGGTGATGTGGCGGATGAGGCCAAGCTGGTCGTTGATCTCGTGCAGCTCGCCCCAGCCGCGGCCGATGGACATCAGCGGGATCTGCCCGCTCACGCACAGCACCTGGGCGTTGTTGCCCCAGGCGGTGCACAGCGCGGCGCCGGCGTTGAGCAGGCCGGGGCCGGGCACCACGGCGAACACGCCCACGCGCCCCGTCGAGCGCGCATAGCCGTAGGCCATGTAGGCCGCGCCCTGCTCGTGGCGGGAATGCACCACCTGCAGGTCATCGCCCTCGCGGTACATGGCGTCGAACATGTGGTCGAGCTGGCCGCCCGGCAGGGCGAACACGGTATCCACGCCGTGCTGGCGCAGTCGCTGCACGAGCGCTTCGGCTCCGGTCAGGTTGGGCACTGTGATCTCCTTTGAGCAGATGCTGCGTGGCCTCGGGTCGTCGGGCTCACGAGGCGGCCTTTGCGGCCTTGCGGCGACGGTAACGCAGCAGGAAAAACGGAAAACCGAGCAGGTATACCCACACCATGGGCCGGCGCAGGGCCTGGCCGAGGGCAGCCACGACGTCGTTGGGGCTGACGTAGACCCGGGTCGGGATCTTCTGTTCCGGCGCACTGTGGATGATGAGGTGGTCCTTCTTGTATTCGAAGGCCCCGAAGTGGAACTCCACGTCGGCCAGCTTGCTGCGAACGAGCATGATGCCTCCCGTTACTTCTTGCGCAGCCGCCCGGTCTCCTGGGCGTAGTCGATGCGCTTTTGCAGCAGGCCGGAAACCTCGTGCGGCTCGTAGCCGGCCGGCGGCGTGAACTGGCCACGGGCGTAGAGATCATCGAAGACCTCCTTGCAGATGCCGACCTTCTCGGCCAGCGTGCGCGGCGGATGGCCGGAGGGGAAGCGGTTCGGCGGATAGATCGGGTTCTCGTAGATCTGGCGGAAGCCCTCGGTGCGCACGTCCACCCAGCAGTTGTGGGCGGTCTTGGTGCGGTGCCGGCGCAGCGCCTCGATGTCGATTTCCACCGCCAGCACCTGCTCGGCCGGGTAGGGCGTGTGCCGCAGCACCATGCCGGTGTAGTCGATGGCGAAGGAGTTGCCGGGGCAGAAGGCCTTGGGGTAGTAGTCGTAGTTCACGCTGCCCCAGTTCGAGCCGAGCAGGTAGCACATGTTGTCGTGGGCGCGGGCGCGGCGGGTGAACATCCAGAAATCCCAGGGTGGGGAGACGCCCTCGACTTCCTGGATGGCGCCGGGATGGCAGATGACCTCCACGCCGTTGTAGCCGAGCGCGCGCGAGACTTCCGGCGTGCAGCCGTCATGGCAGGTCATGGTGCCGAGCTTGCCGATGGGGGTGTCCACCACCGGGAACAGGGTCTTGATGTCACCGCCAATCTTCTCGGCGTACTCCTCGAAGATGTCATGCGGGCTGGTGCCGAGGCCGATATAGGCCGGGATGTGCCACTTGTGATACTTCAGCACCACCTCGCCGGTGGGCCCGACGATGAAGTTGCTGTTGAACCAGCGGTCCGGGAACTCGGGCAGCTCCTCCACCACGCCGCCGGCGCAGATGTAAAGATCATACTGGCGTGCGATCTCGGCTAGTTGCTCCACCTCCGGGCCGGGGATGGTCACGGCCTTCTTCATCTGGTCGGCGATGCCGGACTCGCCCTTGCCCGGCGTGCCCACGCCCTGCAGGAAATACTCCGGCAGCACCACCAGGCGCACCGGCACCTCCCAGAAATAGCCCACGCCGAAGTGGATGAGATTCTTCACGCGGTCCAGGTTCTTCTGGATGCCGGCGCGATCATCCACCACCGTGACCTCCGGCTGGATGACCAGGGCCGTGTACGGGTCAATTCGTGCAGTCATCGTCTCGTCCTCGTGTCCATCAGTGTGATGTTCCGGCAGTGCCTGCGTGCCTGCCGCGGCGGACAGTCAGGTCATGTCCGGAACCCTCAGAAATCGAAATCGTCGTCTTCCTCCCGCACGCCCAGGTCCAGCAGGATCTCGTTGGCGGCTACGGTGCCCATGCCGCAAATCCCGCCGCCGGGATGGCAGGACGGCCCGGTCATGTAGAAGCGCTTGAATGGCCCGCGGTAGTTGGCGTAATTCGGGAACGGCCGGAAGGCGCCCATCTGCGACAGGATGCGCTCGCCGCCGGTGGTGACGCCGCGGTGGAAGCACAGGTTGGCGCGCGCCAGGGACGGCCCGGTCTCCACGTATTCGGCGAGGATGTTGTCGTCGCCCATGTTGGTGGTGAAGTTGCGCAGCTGGGCCAGTTCCCTGTCGCGGATGTAGCGCGGGCCGAGCTCCTCCCAGTTCCCGCCGCTGGCGAGATCCACCGGCACGAAGGTGTCCATGATGAGCGTGTGCTTGCCCGCCGGCGCGCGCGTGGGGTCCATCAGCGTCCAGCAGGCGGTCCACAGGAAGGGGTCGCTGGGTGCGAGGCCGGCCGCCATCTCGCGGTACTGGCGGTCGATGTCCTCGAGATTGCCGAAGATCCGCTGGAAGGGCGTCTTGTCCATCTCCGTGCCGTTCTTGAACTTCGGCGGTTCGTTCAGCGCGTAGTGCACGCGGGCGATGGTGACGTCACCGAAGGAAAAGCCCCGCACCAACCGCAGGAAGTCCTCTGGCAGCGCCCCTTCTTCAAAGCCGTGCAGGTAGGTCTGGAACGGGTCCAGTTCCGATACCACGCCCTTGTCGGCGGTGATCTCGGTACCGTCTTCAAGGCGGATACCGATGACGGCATCGCCCTCGACCAGGAAGCGGCGCACGGTGGCGCCGGTCATCACGGTGCCCCCATTGGCCTCGATATAGCCGCGCATGGCTTCGCTGAGCATGCCGCTGCCGCCCTCGGGGATGGCCTGGCCGTAGTAGTGGATGCTGGGGATCATCACGTAGAAGCCGGCGGCCGTGCCGAGCTGGTCGGGCAGGGTCTGCGGTGCCATGGCCCAGCCGAGAATGAAGGCGCGCACGTGCTCGTTCTCGAAATTCTCCAGCGTGAAGGCGCGCGATGACAGCTGGTAGTCGCGCAGGCGCTTCATGCCCTCGGGGGAGTTCTCCAGTGCCTGGTACATGTAGCTCGGCGGCGCCGGCGGCGAGAACATGCCCTTGATGACGCCGTCCTGGATCTCGCCGAACTCCTCGTGGATTTCCTTGTAGCGCCGGGCATCGGCCTTGGAGTACTCGGCGATGGTGTCGCAGGTCTTGTCCACGTCGCGGTAGACGATGATGCCCTGGCCTTCGTACTTGTTCGGGTGGCCGGTGATGTGGTCTTCGGACCAGATGTATTTCAGCCCGTGTTTTTCGAACTCCGGGCGCAGGGCCTGGAAATCCGGATTCAGGTGGATCCACACATGCGAGGAGCCGAACAGATCGTGCTTGAAGCCGGGCAGGGTGACCTCGCGGGTCAGCACGCCCCCGCCGACCCAGTCGTTGCGCTCGCACACAAGTACGCGCAGGCCGTTCCTGACCAGCACGCTGGCACAGATGAGGGCGTTGTGTCCGCCCCCGGCGATGATGATGTCGTAGTCAGCCATTCAGCCGCCTCCGCTGGGAGTCAGTATGCATGCCCTTGCCGCGCTCACCAGTTCCACAGGGTGCCGTCCTCCAGCCGGTTCACCGGCAGGTAGGCACGCTGGTAGGGATACTGTGCCGCGAGCTTCTCGTTGATATCCACGCCGAGGCCCGCGGACTCCCCGCAGTGCAGGAAACCATCCGCGAAGCGATAGTCGTGCGGGAATACCGCGTCGGTCTCGGCGGTGTGACGCATGTACTCCTGGATGCCGAAATTCGGCACCCAGGTATCGAAATGCAGCGCCGCGGCCATGCACACCGGGGAGAGATCCGTGGCGCCGTGGCAGCCCGTGCGCACATGATGCAGGGCGGCGAGGTCGGCGATGCGGCGCAGGTGGGTGATGCCGCCGGCATGGACCACCGTGGTGCGGATGTAATCGATGAGCTGTTCCTGCAGCAGCGCCTGGCAGTCCCAGATGCTGTTGAACACTTCGCCGAGCGCCAGCGGCGTGGTGGTGTGCTGGCGCACCAGCCGGAAGGCGGCCTGGTTCTCCGCCGGCACGGCGTCCTCCAGCCAGAACAGCCGGTAGGGTTCCAGCGCCTTGCCGAGCGCGGCCGCCTCGCGCGGCGTCAGCCGGTGATGGACATCATGCAGCAGTTCCACCTCGTCACCGTAGGCCTCGCGCAGGGCGGCGAACAGCTTCGGCACATGGTTCAGGTACTTCGTGGTGGACCATATGTTCTCGGTGGGCAGGTCGGCGTCGGCCGGCTCGTAGTAGAGCTTGTCGCCGCTCACGCCGTAGGTGCTGGCCAGGCCTGGCACGCCGGACTGGGCGCGCACGGCGCGGTAGCCCATGTCGATATAGCGCCCGACTTCGGAGACCGTCGCGTCGATGTCCTCGCCATTGGCATGACCGTACACCAGCACGCGCTCGCGCGAGCGGCCGCCCAGGAGCTGGTACAGCGGCATGCCCGCCGCCTTCGCCTTCAGGTCCCACAGGGCGGTGTCGACCGCGGCGATGGCGCACATGGTGATTGGCCCGCGCCGCCAGTAGGCGCCGCGGTACAGGTACTGCCAGGTGTCCTCGATGTTGCGGGCATCCCGGCCGATGAGGCAGGGGATCACATGCTCGGTCAGGTAGGCGGCCACGGCCAGTTCGCGGCCGTTGACCGTGGCATCCCCCAGGCCGTGGCTGCCGTCCTCGGTGACGAGTTTGAGGGTGACGAAGTTGCGCCCCGGACAGGTGACGATGACCTTCGCATCGGTGATTCGCATGGTGTGTTCGAGCCCGCAGCGGCGATGAGCGCCGATAAAGTTTAAGCCTAAACTAGTTTAGGCATGGCCCGCGACGATGTAAAGATGCCACCTGCAGCACTGCTATCATCGGCGCGGGTAAAGCGGGCCTGGAGCGGACGATGCCGTCATTCGAGGAGAAGTTCTATCGCGTTGAGGGCGGGGCACTGGTGCGGCTCAAGCGCGACCTGGCCCTCGTGCGCGAGAGCCTGGCCTTCGTGTGGCTGTGGGCGACGCGTGGCCGGCAACTGCGCCGCGAGGTGGCCCGGGCGCGGCGCGCCGGGCGGCAGGTGCGCATCGATCACCTCGGTGGCGGGGGCGGCCAGTGAAAAGCCGGATCCCCCCGGCCGAGTATGCCTTCCGATACGAGAACCCGCCGCGGTCGGGCAATACCATCAATGGCCGCGGCGAGGCGCAACCGCGAAGGGCCGAGCCCATATTCCACGGCTCGGGCCGCAAGCCGCTGGAATGGGGCGCACTGGAGTTGTACTTCCTGCTGACGATGCCCTGGCGCCTGTTCGCGCGTGGCCTGGTGTCGCGCTGGATCCTGCGCCGGGCGGACGGGCCGGTGGCCGGGCGGCAGCAACCGGTTGACAACCCGCAGGCCGCACGCGAGGCGCTGCGCGAGCGGGCCCTGGCGCTTGGCGCCGGCGCGGCCGGTTTCTGCGCCTTACCCGATTCGGCCTTGTACCAGGGCGTCGAGCCGGGTCTGCCCAATGCCATTGCCGTCGCCTGCCCCATGGACTTCGACGAGATGGAATACGCCACCGAGCTGCGTGGTGGCCTGGAGACCATGCGCGCCTACATCCAGACCACGCGCACCGTCGTGGCGCTGGCCGCCCATATCCGTTCGCTCGGCTGGCGCGCGCGGGCCTACTGCGAGAGCGCGGACATCCTGCTCATACCCATTGCCATCGAGGCCGGGCTGGGCCAGCTTGGCAAGCACGGCTCGCTCATCACGCGCGAGCTCGGCTCCAACTTCCGCCTCGGGACGGTGCTCACGGATATGCCCGTCGCGGTTGATGCGCCGGTGGATATCGGGGTGGATGATCTTTGCCTGGGCTGTCAGCGATGCACCATTGATTGTCCGGCCGATGCCATCAGTGACGAGAAGCAGATGGTGCGCGGGGTGGAGAAGTGGTACGTGGATTTCGATCGTTGCGTGCCTTATTTTGCCGAGACCTTCGGCTGCGGGATCTGCATCCAGGTCTGCCCCTGGAGCAAGCCGGGCCGGGGCCCGTCGCTGTCGGAGAAGCTGCTGGCCAGGCGCGCCCGGCGTACCGAGGCCTGATCGGCTTCAGCCGCGCACACCCCCGGCGCCCGGTCCACCTCCCGTAGGAGCGGCTTCAGCCGCGAATCCCCCCGGCGCCCGGTCCACCTCCCGTA
>CAYGQN010000037.1:3115-19164 GCA_964351795.1 uncultured Gammaproteobacteria bacterium | reverse complement strand
ACATCGGGAAGCTCCAGCGCTTCGGGAAGATGGCCGCGTAAGGCCCGACGGGGCCCTTTATCGCCCTGAATCCAGCCCCGAGCGGCCTCATCCGGCCATTACAAGGCCGCTACTTCGGGCTATGCTTTCAACGGAACCCAAACGGGACAAGCCTCAGGATGAAAACCCGACACCGCACAGCCGCGCCCGCGACACCCTATCCGGCCGCGGACCGGGTTTTTCTACAGGCTCGTTATACGTCATCAAGAACCGATGCGTAGCATCGTCGCTTTCGCTTCAATCGTCCTAGCCATGTTCGCAGCAAAGAACGTGCTTGTGCTCGCACCATACCTCAACGTTGACGGAGCCCTGGCACCTTTTGTTGCTGACTTGCTCGTGCTCACGGCGGGAGTCGCCGGATTACTCTGCTGGACCTACTCGAAGCGATTCGGTACGGAGCTTCTCGTTGTGAGCTGGCTCGTTGCGATGTACTCCGGCGTGTCGGGCCAGTCAGACAAGTTCTTCCTGTCAGTGTGGGTACTTCTTTCGGTGCCCGTTGTCTGCTGTCTGTTGTATATCCTCATCATGAGCATGCGGCCAAATCATGACCCAGACACATAACAACGCCATCGAGTCGCGCGCTTTGCCCGCTGGGACTGCCAACCCGCTGCGCGCGTTGTCGGCCCCTCATGGCTGCCGTTGAGACTGTAGAAAAACGTCCTGGTAACTTCCCTGTGAAAAATTCGACCTCCTGTAAGGCTCTGTGCGCGACGATCTCACTGCTGGGATGGGTAAAGGGACCCCGGAAATTCCGCGATTTCCGCGCCGACCGGGTTTTTCTACAGGTTCGTTAGCAATCAAGGAGATATCCATGAGGTATTCCGAGATCTTCGTTCCCGGCGGCTTTCCTCGTCATACTTATAATCCGCGCCCGACCAGGAAGCTCGAAGACCGGCTTCAAGAAGTCGCCGACAATCTTTGCAAGCTCGCAACAGTTACTGGCCATACGAAATCTGGAAAAACCGTCCTGGTACGAAGCGTCTTCTCCCCTGAAGAATCCATTTGGGTTGACGGCGGAACGGTTAGTGAAGAGGACGATTTCTGGTCCGCTATCATTGATCAATTAGGTCTATTCCAGAGCCGCGAACAGGAAGAAGTCACGACCGAGTCGTCCGAGGTAAGTGGCCAAGTAGAAGCTGAAGCTAACGCGGTTGTAGTAAAGGGCGGCGGGAGAATTTCCGGTACTACCGGAAACGAGAATTCGAAACGAAACTCATCCGCAGGACATGTAAGTTCGCGCGTAACCGCATTGGCTGGCTTGCGAAAAGCCAACATCCCCATAGTAATTGATGACTTTCACTACATACCGCGAGAACTACAGGGTTCGCTTGTGCGCTCTCTTAAAGCCCCAATCTTCGATGGTCTGCCGGTAGTGTTGATTGCAATTCCTCATCGCCGCTACGACGCGCTGAAGGTCGAAAAGGAAATGACCGGCCGGCTCCATCCAGTCGAGATCCCAATTTGGGAAAAGGAAGAGCTTTGTTTTATCCCGAGAACGGGCTTTCCTCTCATTGAATGTGTGATTTCTGACGAAGCAGTGAACTCGTTTGCCGACGAGGCAATTGGGAGTCCACACTTGGTCCAAGATTTTTGCAGGGCACTGTGTCGTCAATTCTCGATTAAGACGGTCGCCGATGCGCAGGACCTCAACCCTTCCAAAGAAGAATTGGCAGAAATCTACACCGAAGTGGCAGAAACAATCGGTCGTCCTATTTTCGAAAAGCTGGCTCGCGGACCCCGCCAACGAACTGACCGAATCCAGCGCACTCTAAAGGATGGTAGTGAAGTTGATATCTACGGATTAGTCCTTCGCGCTCTCGCTCACATCAAACCATCTTTAGTAACAATCGAATACGAAGAACTAAGGTCCGCAATACGGGATATCGCTCGTGATGTCCCGCAATTGCACGAAGTCGCTCGCGTACTTAAACATATGTCGGGAATTGCCGCATCAGACGAGAGCTCTACACCCGTTATAGATTTTGAAGAAGAGGAAAAGATTCTCCATATAACCGACCCGTTCTTTGCGTTTTACCTGCGCTGGGGCAGCCTTGATAGCTAACAAGCGCTGAAGTTCGCTGTCGAGGAGATAAATACGACTGCGTCGTTGCCGTGAGCGCATCGGGAACGGGAGGAGCGAACGGATGAACGAAGAGATTGCCGACAGCATTTATGCGGAATTCGCGAGGTGCTTCAACAGTAAGGATATGGAAGGGCTGCTCGCGCTCTATGAGGCGGACGCGGTGTTCGTGCGTGGTCCCGGCGATCACGTTTCCGGGCGGGACGCGATCCGGGACGCGCTCCAGGGGTTCCTGGATACCGGAGGACAGATTTCCTTCAGGACCCGCCATGCAGTTCAACATGGTGATATCGCGTTATTGAGTAACGAGTACACGTTGAAGGGGGTCGATGAGGATGGCAAGCCCTTCAGCATGTCTGGAAAGACATCGGAAGTGCTCAGGCGTCAGTCGGATGGCCGGTGGCTCTACATCATCGACCACCCGGCTGGAGCTGATGATTGAATGACAATCGAACGATGATGATCTGATCGCACGAAAGATCCCTCTCGAAGAATACGCAAAGGACCAGGCGTTCGGGATTCCACCCGGAAGAACCCGGGGATACAAAGCCGCTTCTGCGCTGCCGCGCCTGCGACGCGTTACCCGCGCGCGAACCGGTGTTGTCTACAGCTACGACTCCACTATCCCGGAGAAGCTCGAAAGCGAGCTCCGACGGTCCTTGGCGCAGGAAGCCACTCCGGCTGGCCGGAACGAATTTGGCGAGAAATTCGAGGTCCGGAGCGAAATCACCGGTCCGAATGGCCGGGTTGCGGCCTTCGTTTCGGTCTGGATTAGACTGGCCGGAGAACGCAACCCGAGATTCGTTACCGCCTACCCTGAGGACTGACCGATGGAGTTGAAAGTCCTGGATCCCGTTGTCCTTACGGATGACCTTCCGCAACTTGGTCTCAAGCGCGGAGACATGGGTGCGATTGTCGAAATCTATACGCCAGCGGACTTTGAAGTCGAGTTCGTCACGGCTGCCGGAACCACCCAAGCGCTCGTATCTCTGCACATAGGTCAGATTCGTCCAGTCGGCCCTCACGACATCCCTTCTGTTCGCAGTCTCGATGCAGCCTAGGCAGAGTGCGGCCTAACAAATAGGGATAGGTCGCGCGAAGTGGAGAACCTCACTCCGGGATACATTCCGCGCGCGCGCATTCCGGGACAGGCATAAACCCAGCTCTGCCCACCCGCGCCTCGCCGGACACAGGATAAACGACAAAACCGTTTTTTAAACGATTCTGAAGATTTTTAAACGCTAATCAGCGCATTTACCACCCACAGCACCCCTGCGGCGATTCCCGAGTGATTTTCTGCGATAAATACTTGACTGATCCTGTCAGCTATGGAATCCTGAGCGTCCCACTCAGATATACGCTGCGCCGCAGCAACGCCGAGAGACTGCCGATGAAGCTGACGACCAAGGGCCGCTACGCGGTCACCGCCATGCTCGACCTGGCACTGCATTACGACAAGGGCTCCATCGCCCTGGCCGAAATCGCCGCCCGCCAGGGGATCTCCCTGTCCTACCTGGAGCAGCTGTTCGTGCGCCTGCGCCGCGCGGAGCTGGTCAAGAGCGCCCGCGGGCCCGGTGGTGGTTACCGCCTGGGCCGTCCGCGCGAGGCCATCTCGGTGGCGGAGGTCATCCGGGCCGTGGACGAGAACGTCGACGCCACCCGCTGCGGCGGCCTGAAGAACTGCCAGGGCGAGGAGCGCTGCCTCACCCACGATCTGTGGGAAGACCTCAGCTGCCAGATCGACCGCTTCCTCAGCAACATCTCGCTGGCGGAACTGGTCAACCGGCGCGGCGTCCAGGACGTCAGCGCCCGGCAGGACGAGCCCCGCAGCCGCACTGGCGAGCATGTGCTGCTGCGCCGCGAAGACCGCGCCAGCGCCTGAATCCACGTAGTCACCAGGAGGGACGAAAGCATGTCCATCACGCTCACTGAAAGCGCCGCCGGCCACGTCAAGAAATTCTCCGCGCATCGGGGCCACACACCGAGCCTGCGGCTGCGCGTGAAGACCACCGGGTGCTCCGGTTACATGTACGAGGTCGAGCTGTGCGAGGACTCGCACGACAGCGACAAGGTGTTCGAGTCGCACGGCGTGCGCCTCATCATCGACGACCAGAGCTACCCCTTCGTCGCCGGCACGCAGATCGATTTCACGCGCGAAGGCCTGAACGAGGGCTTCAAGTTCGAGAACCCGAACGTGCAGGCAACCTGCGGCTGCGGCGAGAGCTTCACCATCTGAACACCACCGGGCGGGCCGGCGCGTCACGCACGCCCCGGCCCGCGCAAGCAACACAAGAGGACACAGCATGGCTACCCAGAGCACTGAAGTCGAAGCACTGGTCGAGAAGCGCTACGACGCCGGCTTCTACACCGACCTGCAGGCGGATACCGTGCCGCCCGGCCTCAGCGAAGAGGTCATCACCTTCATCTCCAACAAGAAGGGTGAACCGGACTGGATGCTCGAATGGCGCCTCCAGGCCTACCAGCGCTGGCTGCAGATGACCCCGCCCGAGTGGGCGCACGTGGGCTACCCGCCCATCGACTACCAGGCCATCTCCTACTACTCGGCACCGAAAAGTGACGACGATCGCCCGAAAAGCCTCGACGAGGTAGACCCGAAGCTGCTCGAGACCTACGAGAAGCTCGGCATCCCCCTGCGCGAGCAGGAGATGCTGGCTGGCGTGGCCGTGGATGCGGTGTTCGACAGTGTTTCGGTGGCGACCACCTTCAAGGGCAAGCTGGCCGAGGCCGGCGTGATTTTCTGCTCGTTCTCCGAGGCCGTGAAGGAACACCCCGAGCTGGTGCGCAAGTACCTTGGCTCGGTGGTGCCGCCGGGCGACAACTTCTATGCCGCGCTGAACTCGGCCGTGTTCACCGACGGCTCGTTCTGCTGGATTCCGAAGAACACCCGCTGCCCGATGGAGCTGTCCACCTACTTCCGCATCAACGCCGCCAACACCGGCCAGTTCGAGCGCACCCTGGTGATCTGCGAGGAAGGCTCCTACGTCAGCTACCTGGAGGGCTGCACCGCGCCGCAGCGCGACGAGAACCAGCTGCACGCAGCCGTGGTGGAACTGGTGGCCATGGACGATGCCAGCATCAAGTACTCCACGGTGCAGAACTGGTATCCCGGCGACGAGGAAGGCCGCGGCGGCATCTTCAACTTCGTCACCAAGCGCGGCGACTGCCGGGGCAGGAACTCCAAGATCTCCTGGACCCAGGTGGAAACCGGCTCGGCCATCACCTGGAAATATCCGAGCTGCGTCCTGCGCGGCGACAACTCGGTGGGCGAGTTCTACTCCGTGGCGCTGACCAACCTGCGCCAGCAGGCCGACACCGGCACGAAGATGATCCACATCGGCAAGAACACCCGCAGCACCATCGTGTCCAAGGGCATCTCGGCCGGTCGCGGCGAACAGGCCTACCGCGGCCTGGTGAAGGTCATGCCGATTGCCGAGGGCGCGCGCAACTACACCCAGTGCGATTCCCTGCTCATCGGCGACCAGTGCGGCGCCCACACCTTTCCCTACATCGAGTGCCGACGCGCCGATGCGCAGATCGAGCACGAGGCCTCCACCTCGAAGATCAGCGACGACCAGCTGTTCTACTGCCGCAGCCGCGGCATCTCGCAGGAAGACGCGGTGAACATGATCGTCAACGGCTTCTGCAAGGAAGTGTTCAAGGAGCTGCCGATGGAGTTCGCCGTGGAGGCCCAGAAACTGCTCGGCGTCAGCCTCGAAGGCGCCGTCGGCTGATTACCCTCTCGCCAGACAAATTCAAATCAGGAAACAGATTCATGCTCAGCATTCGCAACCTGCACGCCAGCGTCAACGGCAAGGCCATCCTCAAGGGCATCAACCTGGAGATCCAGGCCGGCGAAGTCCATGCCATCATGGGCCTGAACGGCTCGGGCAAGAGCACGCTGGCGAACATCATCGCCGGCCGCGATGGCTACGACATCACCGAAGGCCAGATCATCTACAAGGGCCGGGATCTCGCTGAACTCAGCCCGGAGGAGCGCGCCTGCGAGGGCGTGTTCCTGGCTTTCCAGTACCCGGTGGAAATCCCGGGCGTGAACAACGTCTACATGCTCAAGGCCGCGCTGAACGCCAAGCGCAAGTACCACGGCGAGGCCGAGCTCGACGCCGCCGACTTCCTGGCCCTGGTGCGCGAGCGCATGAAGCTGGTCAAGCTCAAGGACGACCTGCTCAACCGGGCCGTCAACGAGGGCTTCTCCGGCGGCGAGAAGAAGCGCAACGAAATCTTCCAGATGGCCGTGCTCGAACCCTCGCTCGGCATCCTGGATGAAACCGATTCGGGCCTGGATATCGACGCCCTGAAAACCGTTGCCGAGGGCGTCAACGCCCTGCGCAGCGAGCAGCGTGCGTTCATCCTGGTGACCCACTACCAGCGCCTGCTCGACTACATCGTCCCGGACCACGTGCACGTGCTGCTCAGCGGCCAGATCATCCGCTCCGGCGGGGCGGAGCTTGCCCGCGAGCTGGAAGAGCGCGGCTACGACTGGCTGCGCGAGGAGGCGGCATGAGGTAGCACATCCCTGTCAGCGCCGGCTTCGACGAGATATTTCTTGACGACCGCGCGCAGCTGCCCGGCGCCGGCAACAGCACGGCCAGCGCTGATCGCGAACAGTCACTGGCGCGCTTCGTTGCGCAGGGCCTGCCCAGCACCGGCCTGGAAGACTGGAAATACACCTCCCTGGAAGCGCTGAAGGCAGGCCGCTTCCGGGTGCGCCCGGAACCGGTGCAGGCGCCGGCGGCGCTGCTGGCCGAGGCCGAGTTCGGCGCCCCGCGGCTGATGTTCGTCGATGGCTTCCTGGACGCACCCGATGCGCTGCCGGCCATGCCCGAAGGCGTGAGCATCCGTGCCCTGGCCAGCCTGCTGGAAGCCGGCGGCAGCCTCGCCGAGGCGGCGCTGCCGGCCGGTTTCGATGACCGCGCCATGCCGGCCCTCAACGGCGCCTTCCTCACCGATGGCGTCATCATCGAGGTGGCCGCCGGCACCACGCTGGAGCAACCACTGCACCTGCTGTTCCTGGCCAGCGGCGCGGCGCGCATGGCCCAGTACCCGCGGGTGATGCTGCGCGCCGGCGCCAACAGCGCCGTCACGATCATCGAGCACTACCTTGGCCGCGGCGACGCCGCTTCGCTGACCAACACCGTGACGATCATCGATGCCGGCCCCGGTGCACGGGTGGAGCACTGCAAGGTGCAGGACGAGGGCGACGGCGCGATTCACGTCGGCAGCCTGTTCGCGACCCAGGCCCGCGACAGCGAGGTCACAAGCCACTCCATCTCCCTTGGCGCCGCCCTGGCCCGCCATGACATCGACATCCGCCTGGACGAGCCGGGCGCCGGCGTGGTGCTCAACGGCCTGTACCTGGCCGGTGGCAGCCAGCATGTCGACCACCACACCCGTGTCGATCATGCCGCCCCGCACACCCGCAGCGAGGAGGACTACCGCGGCGTCATCGATGACGCCGGCCACGCCGTGTTCAACGGCCGCGTGCTGGTGCGCCGCGACTCGCAGAAAATCGACGCCGCGCAAAGCAACCGCAACCTGCTGCTGTCGAGCAAGGCGGAAATCGATACCAAGCCGGAGCTGGAAATCTATGCCGATGACGTCAAGTGCAGCCACGGCGCCACGGTCGGCCAGCTCGACGAGCAAGCCCTGTTCTACCTGCGCTCACGCGGGATCCAGGAGCAGACCGCTCGTGCCCTGCTGACCTTCGCCTTCGCCGATGACGTCATCAACCGCGTGCCGGTCGAAGCCCTGCGCGCCCGCCTGGAGCAGCGCGTGCTCGGCCGCATGCCCGAGTCCGAAACCCTGGAGGCCTTTGTATGAACGCCGCCGTGCAGGCAGTGGATATCGCCGATGAGCAGGTGCAGCGCTGGCGCGCCGATTTCCCGGTGCTCGACCAGCAGATCAACGGCAAGCCGCTGGTGTACCTGGATAACGCCGCCACGTCGCAGAAGCCCGAGCAGGTCATCGAGGCCATCAGCCACTACTACCGCCACGACAACGCCAACATCCATCGTGGGGTGCACCAGCTGAGCGAACGCGCCACCGCCGCCTACGAGGGCGCGCGCGAGAAGGTACGCGCCTTC
The DNA here is from genome assembly GCA_964351795.1 of uncultured Gammaproteobacteria bacterium. Taxonomy (GTDB): domain Bacteria; phylum Pseudomonadota; class Gammaproteobacteria; order JADZEE01; family JADZEE01; genus CAYGQN01. The sequence continues at coordinate 10,923 of CAYGQN010000037.1, read as the reverse complement.
CTCAATGCCGCCCACACCGATGAAATCATCTTCACCCGCGGCACCACCGAGGCCATCAACCTGGTGGCATCGAGCTGGGGCCGGGCCAACCTGGTGCCCGGTGACGAGGTCCTCATCACCGCCATGGAGCACCACTCCAACATCGTGCCCTGGCAGATGCTCTGCGAGCAGACCGGCGCCACGCTGCGCGTGCTGCCGATGAACGAGCAGGGCGAGCTGGTCGTCGAGGCGATGGACGAGCTGCTGAGCGAGAAAACGCGCCTGTTCGCACTGGTGCACACCTCCAATGCGCTCGGCACCATCAACCCGGCTGCGGACCTTGTCGCCCGGGCGAAGGCCGCCGGCGCCGTCACCCTGCTCGACGGCGCGCAGGCCGTGCCGCATTTGAGCGTGGACGTGCAGGCCCTGGGTTGCGATTTCTACGCCTTCTCGGGCCACAAGCTGTTTGCGCCGACGGGCATCGGCGTGCTCTACGGCCGCCGCGCACTGCTCGATGCCATGCCGCCCTACCAGGGTGGTGGCGACATGATCCGCATGGTCACCTTCGAGCGCACCGAGTACAACGAGCTGCCCTACAAGTTCGAGGCCGGCACGCCCAACATCGCCGGCACCATCGGCCTGGGGGCGGCCATCGACTACGTTGCTGCCGTGGGTATCGACCGCATTGCCGCGCACGAGGCCTCGCTGCTCGCCTACGCCAACGAGCGCGCGGCGCAATTCGACGGCATCCGGCTCATCGGTACCGCACGCAACAAGGCCGCGGTGCTATCCTTCGTCATCGACGGCATACACCCGCATGATCTCGGCACCATCCTGGATCAGCAGGGCGTTGCCATACGCACCGGCCATCACTGCGCCATGCCGATCATGGATTTCTACGGTGTCCCGGCGACGGCCCGGGCCTCCTTCGCTTTCTACAACCGTCGCGACGAGGTCGATGCGCTGTTCGCGGGCCTCGAACGCGCGCGGGCATTACTCGGGTAACAGCATGGATCTCACGGATCTCTACCAGGAAATCATCATCGACCATAACCGCAGCCCGCATAACTTCCACGACATGGAAGAGGCGACGCACCGGGCTGAAGGCTTCAACCCGCTGTGCGGGGACCGGCTGACGGTGTACATGAAGGTCGAGGACGGGCGCATCACCGATGCCAGCTTCAAGGGTTCCGGCTGCGCCATATCGGTGGCGTCGGCCTCCTTGATGACCGACATGCTCAAGGGCAGGACGCCGGATGAGGCCGAGCGCCTGTTCAATGAATTCCATACCCTTGTCACCACCGACGGCGAGGGCACCGACACCGAAGCGCTTGGCAAGCTGGCCGCGCTGGCCGGCGTGCGCGCCTACCCGGCGCGGGTCAAGTGTGCAACGCTCTGCTGGCATACGCTGCACAACGCCCTGGCGGGCGGCGCAACCGCCTCGACCGAATAACCACGGATCACTGCGATGGACATGTACGAGCCGATAACCGTTGCCCGCGATGTCGAGGGCATCCTCATTCCCAACGGCACCCCGGTGACGGTGCCGGCAGACAGCGTCGTGTACGTCACACAGGCGCTCGGCGGCAGCGTCACGGTCAACCTGAACGGCAATCTCGTGCGCCTGGCCGGCAAGGATCTCGACGCCATCGGCATGGAGCCGGAGAAACCCCCGGTCACGGATGAGAACCTCAGCGCCGCCGAGGTCGAGGCCCTGGCCTGGGACCAGATGCGCGGCTGCTACGATCCGGAGATTCCCATCAACATCGTCGAGCTGGGGCTGGTGTACCACTGCGACCTGACTCCGCTGGAGCAGGCCGCCGAAGACGGTGGCCGCCGCTATCGGCTGAACGTGGCCATGACGCTCACCGCGCCCGGCTGCGGGATGGGCGAGATCCTGGTCGAGGACGTGCGCCAGCGCCTGGAGCTGATTCCGCAGGTGGACGACGCCGAGGTCGAGCTCGTGTTCGACCCGCCCTGGAGCCAGGAGATGATGTCCGAGGCCGCCCGCCTGCAGGTTGGCCTGTTCTGAGGTCCCGCGGGGCGCCGCGCGGGCGCCCGCGCCGGCAGCTGGAAAGTGCCGGAAAATGGTGCAAATTGGCGCCAAATCCCTATAATCGCGGCCCAGTTGAACATTGACTCGCGATTAAGGAATACTCATGGCTCTGGAACGCACTCTTTCGATCATCAAACCCGACGCGGTCGCCGACAATCACATCGGAGACATCATCGCCCGCTTCGAGGCCAACGGCCTGCGTATCGCGGCAGCCCGGATGACCTGGCTCAGCGCCGAGCAGGGCGGGCAGTTCTACGCCGTGCACAAGGATCGCCCGTTCTTCCAGGAACTGGTGGATTTCATCAGCTCCGGCCCCATTGTCGCCATGGTGCTGGAGGGTGAGAACGCCATTGCCGAGAACCGCCGCATCATGGGCGCCACCAACCCGGCCGAGGCTGATGCCGGCACCATCCGTGCGGACTTCGCCGCCAGTATCGGGCAGAATGCCGTGCATGGTTCCGATGCACCGGAGACCGCCGTGACCGAGATTGCCTTTTTCTTCGACGAGGGCGAGATTCACGCCCGCACAGACGCCGCTTGAACCCGACCGTCACGAACCTGCTCGACTTCAACCGCCCGGGGCTGATTGCGCATTTCGCCAGCCTCGGCGAGAAGCCCTATCGCGGTACCCAGGTATTCAAGTGGATCCACCAGCATGGGGTGGGGGATTTCCACGCCATGACCGACCTCAGCAAGCAGCTGCGCGAGACCCTGCTGGCGCAGGCTGAGGTCGCCGAACCGGAAATCCTCAGTGCCCGGGTCTCCCGCGACGGCACCCGCAAGTGGCTGCTGCGCGTACGCGGGGGGCAGGCTATCGAGACCGTGTTCATTCCCGATGACGAACGCGGCACGCTGTGCGTGTCCTCCCAGGTGGGCTGCCCGCTGGATTGCCAGTTCTGCGCCACCGGCGCCCAGGGCTTCAACCGCAACCTGTCGGTGGGGGAGATCATCGGCCAGGTGCGCCTGGCCAGCCGCGAACTCGGCCATGATCGCAAGACCAACCGCGTCATCACCAACGTCGTGATGATGGGCATGGGCGAACCACTGCTGAATTTCGACAACGTGGTGCCCGCCATGGACATCATGATGGACGACAACGCCTACGGCCTGGCCCGGCGGCGGGTCACGCTGAGCACCGCGGGCGTGGTGCCGGCCATCGATCGGCTGCGCGAGACAAGTGGCTGCGCCCTGGCGGTATCGCTGCATGCTCCGGTGGACGAGGTACGGGATGAGATCGTGCCCATCAACCGCACCTATCCGCTCGCCAGCCTGATGGCCGCCTGCCGGCGCTTTGCCGAACGCGACCCGCGCTCGTCGATCACCTTCGAATACGTGATGCTGGACGGCGTCAACGACAGCCCGCAGATGGCCCGGCAGCTGATCCGCGTGCTCAACGGCGTCCCGGCCAAGGTCAACCTCATCCCCTTCAACCCTTTCCCCGGGGCGCGTTACCGCTGCTCGCCGCCGCAGGTCATCAACGCCTTCCGCGACCAGCTGGTCGCGGCCGGGCTCATCACCATCACGCGACGCACCCGCGGGGACGATATCGATGCCGCCTGCGGCCAGCTCGTGGGCTCGGTGCTGGCGAAAAGCGCCCGCCGCCGCGCCGGCGCGACGGAGAACGCATGAAGCGGCTTGCCGTTCTGCTGCCGGCGCTGTTGCTGTGCGCCTGCTCGTCCTCGCCCCGGATAGAAGACCCGGCCTACGACGCGAACAAGCTTGCCCAGCTGAACGTCAACATGGCCATCGAATACATGCGCGAAGGCAAGAACGATGTCGCGCTGAACCGCCTCGGGGCAGCCCTGGAGTACGATCCGGCCTATCCCCCGGCGCATGGCACGCTCGGCGTCCTGTACGCCCGCCTCGGTGAGGACGCCAAGGCCGAGCGGCACTTCAAGGAGGCCGTGCGGCGGGCGCCGGGCGATCCGTCGCTGCTCAACAACTACGGCCAGTTCCTGTGCCGCGATGACCGCTTCGAGGACGGCATGGCCCTGTTCGACCGTGCCCTGGAAGACCCGCTGTACAACACTCCCGAGGTGGCGCTCACCAACGCCGGGCTGTGCGCCAGGCGGGCCGGCGACATGGAAACCGCCGAGGCCAGGTTCCGCAAGGCGCTGCAAGGCCAGCCCCGCTTCGCCATCGCCCTGCGGGAAATGGCGGACATCGCCTTCGACAAGGGCGAACACCTCTCGGCCCGTGCCTACCTGCAGCGTTACCGCGAGGTCGCCCCGCACACCGCTGAAACCCTCTGGCTGGGTGTTCAGGTGGAACGCGCGCTGGGTGATCTCGACACCGCGGCGAGCTATGCGCTGACGCTGAAGTCCCGCTTCCCCGACTCTGACCAGGCACAACAGTTGCGGCAATCGGAGACCGAGTGAGCACCGAGCAAGTCGACTCCGAACAGCCAGAGGAAGGCAGGCAGGCGGCGGCGCCTCCGCCCGGCGAGATTCTCCGCCGCGCCCGCGAGGCACGCGGGCACAAGCGCGAGGATGTTGCCAAGGCCCTGCGCCTGGACCCGTCCCGCATTGCCGCCATCGAGGCCGGCAGTGTGCCCATGGACACCTTCCACCGCGGCTACATGCGCGCCTACGCCCGATTTCTCGACATGGATCCGCAGGCCGTGCTCACCACGCCGGCCGACAATCCCGACGCCTCGCCGGAATCCACCACCAGCCTGCGCAGCTACCGCCTGGTGCAGCAGGCAGGCACCGGGGATCGCCTGGTACGCCTGGCCACCGGCGTGATCATCCTGGTGCTCATCGCCCTGCTGGGCTCGTGGGTCTACAACAATCGCGAACGCCTGACCGCGCTGGTGACCCCGTCCGGGCAGAGCGAGCCGGGGGTCGCCCTGCCGGACCCGCCTCCACCGACGCTCGACTACGAATACCCGATCGTGCAGCACCCCGCGCAGTTGCCGCCGGTGGGCGCCGACGGCCCGCTGGAGCCGCTGGCGCCGGTTGACGAAGCCGCCGAAACACCGCCGGAGCTTGCCGCGCAGACCGACGAAGCCGGCGCACTCGATGGCAGCACGATCACCCTGGAACCGACGGAAGAGGCCTGGGTGGAGGCCTACGATGCCGAGGGGGAGCGGGCCTTCTTCGGCCTGGCGAAGGCCGGTTCCCGGGTACCCATACGCGGCGAGCTGCCCATCCGCTTCATCATCGGCAATGCCACCGAGGTCACGCTGCGCGCCGATGGCGAGGCGGTGGACTTCACTGCCTTCAGCAACGAGGGCGTGGCCCGCTTCCTGCTCACCGCCGAAGGCCCGGCCGCCGCCAGCGCCGATTGAGCACAGCCCCCGGGGCGCGTGATTAATTCGCGCACCGGTTCTAGAATACGCCCCCTTTCCAAGCAGCTCCCGGATACCAGCATGGCCGCCAGACTCCAGGGCGTTCGAGGGATGAAGGACATCCTGCCCGAGGAAACCCCCCTGTGGCAGTGGCTGGAAGCCACGGTGCGCGAGCTTCTGGCCGCCTACAACTACCGTGAAATCCGCCTGCCGCTGCTGGAACCCACCGCCCTGTTCGAGCGCTCCATCGGTGATGTCACCGACATCGTCGAGAAGGAGATGTACACCTTCGCCGACCGCAACGGCGACAGCCTGACCCTGCGCCCGGAGGGCACGGCCGGCTGCGTGCGCGCCGGGATCGAGCAGGGCCTGCTGCACAACCAGGTCCGCAAGCTGTGGTACCAGGGCCCGATGTTCCGCCACGAACGCCCGCAGAAAGGCCGCTACCGGCAGTTCCACCAGGTCGGCGTGGAGGTGTTCGGGCTGACCGGCCCGGATATCGACGCCGAGCTCATCCTCATGACCGCTCGGCTGTGGCGCGCGCTCGGCCTGACCGACCTGCGCCTGGAGCTGAACACACTGGGCACGCCCGCCTCGCGCCTGCGCTACCGGGAGACTCTCACCGCGTATTTCCGGGGCCACATCGATGCGCTGGACGAGGACAGCCGCCGCCGGCTCGAGCGCAACCCGCTGCGCATCCTGGACAGCAAGAACCCGGCCATGGCCGGGCTCATCGCCGATGCCCCCGGCCTCGCCGATTCGCTGGACGAGGACTCCAGGGCCCACTTCCAGGGCCTGTGCGCCATTCTCGATGCCGCCGGCGTGGCCTACGTGGTCAACCCGCGCCTCGTGCGTGGCCTGGATTACTACACCCTGACGGTGTTCGAGTGGATCACCACGTCGCTCGGCGCGCAGGGTACGGTCTGTGCCGGCGGCCGTTACGACGGCCTGGTCGAGCAGATCGGCGGGCGGGCCACGCCCGCCGTGGGTTTCGCGATGGGCCTGGAGCGCCTGGTCGCGATGCTGGCCGAACAGGCCGAACCGCCGACCCCGGAGCCGGTGCCGCATGCCTGCATCGTCGCGGCGCCCGAGGCCACGGCCCGGGCGCTCACCCTGGCCGAGACCCTGCGCACGGCGTTGCCCGGCCTGCGGCTGGAAACACTGTGCGGGGGCGGCTCGATGAAGAGCCAGTTCAAACGCGCCGACCGCTGTGGCGCCGGCCTGGCCCTGGTGCTCGGTGAAGCCGAGGCTGCCGCCGGCGAGATCGGCATCAAGCCGCTGCGCGGCAGCGGCGCCCAGGAAACGCTGGCGCAGGACGCGCTGGTCGAGCGGCTGCCGGCACTGCTGGGGCTGTGATTCGCGTGCCTGCCGCGACGACGGCGGGCAGGCTATAATGGCGGTTTTGCCGCGCCGGCAGCAGGAGTCATTCGTGGACGCTTACACCACCGAGGACGAACAGGTAGAGGCCATCAAGAAATGGTGGCGCGAGAACGGCGTGGCCGTGGTAACGGGCATCAGTCTCGGCCTCGGCGGGCTGTTCGGCTGGCAGTTCTGGCAGGGCAAGGAAGCCGCCCGCTCGGAGGCTGCCTCGGTCGGCTTCCAGACCGTCATGGCCAGGCAGGAGGATGCCGACAGCATCGCCGCCCAGGCCGCGGCCCGGCAGGTGCTCGAACAGCACGGCGACAGTGGCTATGCGCCGCTGGCCGCCATGACCCTGGCCGATGCCGCGCTGAATTCCGATAACCCCGAGTCCGCCGCCGCCCAGCTGCAATGGGTTATCGCCAATACCGACGAGCAGGCGCTCAAGGCCATCGCCCGCCTTCGCCTCGCACGCCTGCAACTCGCCGGGGGTGATGCCGCCGCCGCGCGGGGGACCCTGGACGGCGCCAGCCTGCCCGACGACGATGCCGTGGTGCGCGAACTCAGCGGCGACATCAACGTGGCCCTGGACAATACCAGCGCCGCCCGGGCCGACTACCTGCGTGCGCTCGAGCTGCTGCAGGGCAAGGGCGCCGATGGTGTCGTGGTGGAGATGAAACTCGACGCGCTGGGGCCGGCCGCGCCCCCCTCATGATCGCCCGCTGGCTGCTGCTCGTCGCCCTGTGCACGGCGCTCGTTGCTTGCGGCGGCATCCGGGAACGGGCCGAGCGCATCTTCGGCGACGATAGCGAAGACGTCGATCCGCCTGCCGCACTCACCGACTTCGAGCCGCAACTGAAGGTCGAGCGGCGCTGGGACGAGGGTGTCGGCGCCGGTACCGACGAGCAGTACCTGAAAATCGTGCCGGCAGCCGACGAGGCCCGGGTCTACTCGGCCGAGCGCAAGGGCCGGGTGTTCGCCGTGGACGCGGAAACCGGCCGCCAGCTCTGGAAAACCAAGACCGACATCCGGATCTCGGGCGGACCCGGCCTGGGTGAAGGCCTGGTGCTGGTCGGCTCCAGCGATGGCGAGGTGGTCGCCCTGGACGCCGAGACCGGGGAAGAG
>CAYGQN010000037.1:0-3105 GCA_964351795.1 uncultured Gammaproteobacteria bacterium | reverse complement strand
AAGAGCGCTGGCGCAGCGAGCTGACCAGCGAAGTACTGGCGCCCCCGCGCGCCGCCGACGGTATCGCCGTGGTGCGTACCGGCGATGGCAAGCTGTTCGGGCTGTCGGCCGATTCCGGCGCCCGCCTGTGGGTCTACGATCGCACCGTTCCCGTGCTCACCCTGCGCGGCACCAGCACGCCGGTGCTGGTCGAGGACCTGGTGCTGGCCGGGTTCGACAGCGGCCGCCTGGTGGCGGTGGAACTGCTCACCGGCCGGCTGGTGTGGGAAAGCCAGGTTGCCATTCCGCGCGGGCGCTCGGATCTCGAACGCATGGTCGACCTCGACGGTGAACCCGTGGTCATGGGTCGCTCGGTATACGTGGCCACCTACCAGGGCAGCGTGGCAGCGGTATCGCTGGATACCGGCGACGTGGAATGGTCGCGGGACATCTCCTCGGCCAAGGGCCTGGCAGTGGATCGCAGCGCGGTGTACATCACCGACGACGAGAGCGAGGTCTGGGCCCTGGAGCGCAGCAGCGGCACCTCGCTGTGGAAGCAGGAAGGCCTGCGCCGGCGCGCCCTCACCGCCGCGTCCAGCGACGGGGAGTACGTGGTGCTCGGCGACTTCGAGGGTTACGTGCACTGGCTCAGCAAACTCGACGGCAGCATTGCCGCCCGGCTGCGCGTGGACAAGAGCCCGATCATCGTGCCGCCGCTGGTCACTGCCAACGGCCTGTACGTGTATGCCAGCTCCGGCAAGCTGGTGGCCATTGACGAACCCGGCGACGAGGAGTGACGCGCCGCTTGCCCCGCCGCCACACGCCGCGCATCATCGCCCGGGCAATCGCCCTCCGGGCCACTCGCACATGACACCCATCATCGCCATCATCGGCCGGCCCAACGTCGGCAAGTCCACGCTGTTCAACCGGCTCACGGGCACCCGTGACGCGCTGGTCGCCGACCAGGCCGGGCTGACGCGGGATCGCCACGTCGGCCGCCTCAAGGGCGCCGGCCGGGACGCCCTGGTCGTGGACACCGGCGGCCTCGGCGAGGATGCGGACGTGCTCGTGGACTACGTCGAGCAGCAGGCCATGCAGGCGGCCCGGGAGGCCGATCTGCTCCTGTTCGTGGTGGATGCGCAGGCCGGTCTGCTGGCGGCCGACGAGGAAATCGCCGCACGCCTGCGCGGCATGGGCAAGCCGCTGCTGCTGGTGGTGAACAAGAGCGAGGGCGTGCAGCCGGATGTCGCCGGGGCGGAATTCCACGGCCTGGGGCTGGGGGATCCGCGCTGCATCAGCGCCGAGCACGGCCACGGCACACGGCAACTCATCGACACGGTGGCCGCGGCGCTGCCGGCAATGCCGACCGATGATGCCGGGGAAGACGTGATCGACCCGGGCAAGCGCATCCGCGTGACGGTGCTCGGTCGCCCGAACGTCGGCAAGTCCACCCTCATCAACCGCATGCTGGGCGAAGAGCGCGTGCTCGTGAGCGACCTTGCCGGTACCACGCGCGACAGTATCGAGGTGCCGTTCAGCCGCGACGGCATCGATTACACGCTGGTGGATACCGCCGGCGTGCGGCGGCGCGCGCGGGTGGCTGACCACATCGAGAAGCTCAGCGTCATGAAGACGCTGCAGTCACTCACCCGGGCGCACGTGGCCATCGTGCTGCTGGACGCTCACGAGGGTATCGGTGAACAGGACATGCGCCTGCTCGGCTACGCCATCGAGCGCGGTTGCGGCCTCATCATCGGTGTGAACAAGTGGGATGGGCTGCAAACCGACGAGCGGGACCGGATCCGGGCCGAGCTGGAGCGGCGCCTGAGCTTCGCCCACTATGCGCCTGTGAAGTTCGTCTCGGCCATGCACGGCAGCGGTGTCGGCGACCTGTTTCCGCTGGTGGTGCGCGTGCATGCCGGCGCCTTCCCGAAGGTGACCACCAACGCGCTCAATGACATCCTGATGCGCGCGGTGGACCGACATCAGCCGCCGATGGTCCGTGGCCAGCGCATCAAGCTGCGCTATGCCCACCTCGGTGGCGCCAACCCGCCGACCATCATCATCCACGGCTCGCGCGTGGCGGCATTGCCCGGTGCCTACACACGCTACCTGGAGCGGTGTTTCCGCGACGCGCTGGACCTGGTCGGCAACCCGGTGCGCATCGAGGTGCGCCAGGGGGAAAACCCCTTCAAGGGCCGCAAGAACAAGCTCACCCCGCGCCAGGTCACGCGCCGCAAGCGAATCATCTCGCACGCCAGGGGCCGCGGGCGCTGACGCGCCGATCGCGGCGGGCACCACCGCCGCGGCCGTGGTTCCCGGGTTCCGCCGATCAGCGTACCGGCGACCTCGGGCCGAGGCCCACCCGGTGTCGCGTGGCGGCCGGCAGCTCCAGTCCAGACCCGCTCAGCTGAACCCCAGCCAGTCCAGACCGCGTTCCTGGCAGGCCACGGTGATCCACTCACTGCTGCAGCCCAGCGCCCGTGAGGCCATGTCGCGCACCAGCGATTCGGCATTGTTCTGCAGCGACAGGTGCGCGGCAACGAAATGCTGCAGGCGGGACAGGTCCAGCGCCTGCAGGATGGCCGCTGCCTGCGCATTGCTCAGGTGGCCGCGATCCCCGGCGATGCGGCGGCGTGTACGCTCGGGATAATTGCAGCGCGCCAGCATGGCCGGATCATGGTTGAATTCCAGCAGCAGACCATCCAGGCGCGACAGGCTGCGTTCCAGGAACGGCGTGCTGGAGCCGACATCCGTGACCACGGCCAGGCGGTGACGGCCATCGTCGAACAGGTACTGGCAGGGTTCGCGGGCATCGTGCGGCACCACCAGCGGCTCGATACGCAGCTCGCCGATTTCAAACGGCTGGTGATTGTCGATGAGATGCCGGCGCGGCACGCCACCGAGCACCCGTTCGGCCGCCCAGGCCGTACCCGCCGTCAGCCATACCGGCAGATCGTACTTGCGGCACAGCGTACCAACGCCGGAGACGTGATCGGCATGCTCGTGGGTGACCAGCACGCCGGTGAGATCCTCCGGCGCCAGGCCGAGCTGGCCCAGCCGCCGCGCCACCTCGCGGGTGGAGAAACCGCAGTCGATCAGCAGGGTGCAGCCGCCCGCCTGGAC
>CAYGQN010000036.1:15409-19258 GCA_964351795.1 uncultured Gammaproteobacteria bacterium | reverse complement strand
CGCTGCTGCGGAACGAGGGAAAGCCCTCGAGATCGCTGCTTTCGATCAGGATGATGCTGACGCCCCTGGCGACGCAAATGATGACAAATTGCATGTCGTTGTTCACCGGGCTGGCCAGCTCCGGCTGATTGCCGGGCGCAAAGGTCCAACCGCCGCTTTGCGTCGGCGCCTGCTCGGTCGGCGGCGGCGGTGTCGGTTCTGACGCCGGCGACGGGGCCTGCTGCGGTTGTGGCTGGGCTGGCTGCGCCGGGCTGCTCCCTGGGGATTGGGCCGCGCACAGCGCCTGATACTGACGAACGGCAGCGGTCGAGCCCGCGGCGCTGATGGTCAGGTCGGACATGGTCCGTGTGTCCTGCACATAGATCGAGAACGTGATGCTCTGCTTGGCCACCGCGACGTCATTGAGCACGCGCTCGAAAACCGCCGGATCGGTGAAATTTGCCGTCAGGAAGCTGGGCCGGCGGGTCTGCTGGCCGCTGGTCCACCAGAGGCTGGCATTAAGCTGATCGACGGAAATACCGAGATCGAGCAGGCCCGCGCCATCCAATCCCTCGTCCTTGCCGTCGAAGGTCGCGATGAACAGGCGAGTCTCGCCGCCGATGCAATTGGCATAGAAGGTGGTCTGGTCGTTGATCTCGCCGATAAGCAGGAGGCTGGGACCGCCGCTCGCAATATCGATCCCCTCTTGCACCCGCCACTGGGCGAGCGCCGGGCTGGCTGCGAACAGGGTCGAGGCGATCAGCGCGATGAGAATCGTGCGCACGACAGGCAGTTTGCGGATCACTCTGGCAAGCCCTTCCGGCAAGTGGCATCATCTACGAACGTAGTGCTGCCACCGCGTCGCGCGAGATAGACTATGATTGCCATCGCCGAGGTCAAGGAATCCCTGCCGGACGGATTCGAATTGTTGCGCCACGCCGCCGAGGGCGAAGCTTTCGACATGCTGGCGACCCTCGCCCGCGAATGGGCCAGCGGCAGCACGCGTTTTGACGGCGACGGAGAGGCGCTGGTGGCGGCCTTCGACGGGGACCTGCTGGTCGGCATGGGCGGGATCCAGGCCGACCCGCAGGTGGACGGGGCGCTGCGCATGACCCGCTTTTACGTCCGGCCGTCCTACCGGCGCCGGCGGGTTGGCTGGCAGATCGCCGCAGCGTTGCTGGAACGGCCGGACTCGCAAGCCAAGAACATCACGTTGCACGCCCCGCATGCGGAGGCTGCGCGGTTCTGGGAGGCACTGGGCTTCGTGCGCGACGAACGCGACGGGCACACCCACATCCGAACCAGCGAGTACGCCCACGCCTGAGCGTCTCAGCGCCTGCCGAGCCGGGCCGCCTCGTCGAGGTCGATTGCGAACAGCAGGCTGCCGCCGGTGTTGGTCTCGCGGATGAAGTCACGCAGCGCATTGCTGGCCGCGATATCAGCGGCAAAGTCACCGATGAAGGCGGCGCGGACACGGTAGTTGGAGAACTTCTGCGTCACGGCGCCGAGCAGTCCGGTCCGCAGGTTGAGAAAGTCGGCCGTCAGCCGCGCCTTGGGGATGGCGAGGAAGTCGAAATCCACGCCATAGGCCTCGCCCATGGCATCAAGCGCCGCCTGCTCGCTCTCCAGTTTCCGTCCGGCTGCGCTGAGCACTGCAAAGCGAAAGCCGCCGATCTCGACCAGGTCCACGATGCGTTCCTATCACGACGTCAGCGGCGCCGTGCGGGCCGCTATCAGTTGCCTTTGATGACGCTCCGGCCGGCGTAAGTGGCCGCGGAGCCAAGCATTTCTTCGATCCGGATCAACTGGTTGTATTTGGCCAGCCGGTCCGAGCGCGACAGCGAGCCCGTCTTGATCTGCCCGCAACCGGTACCCACGGCGAGATCGGCGATGGTGGTGTCCTCGGTTTCCCCGGAGCGATGCGAGACCACGGCGGTGTAGCCGTTCGCGCGGGCCAGGCTGATGGCCTCCAGCGTCTCGGTGAGCGTGCCGATCTGGTTGACCTTGATGAGGATGGAATTGGCGACCCCGCGGTCGATGCCCTGCTGCAGGATTTTCGTGTTGGTGACGAACAGGTCGTCCCCGACCAGCTGCACCCGCTCGCCAAGGCGCTCCGTGAGCAGCTTCCAGCCGTCCCAGTCGTTCTGGTCCATGCCGTCTTCGATGGTGAGGATGGGATAGCGGTCCACCCAGGCGGCGAGGAAATCACAGAACCCCTCGGGCGACAGGGCCCGACCCTCGGCAGCCAGGTGGTACTGGCCGTCGCGGTAGAACTCCGAGCTGGCGACATCCAGGCCCAGCACGATATCGCTGCCCATGCTGAACCCGGCCCCGGCCACCGCCTCGACGATGACCTCCACGGCCGCTTCGTTGGAAGGCAGGTCCGGGGCGAAACCGCCCTCGTCGCCCACGGCCGTGTTCAGGCCGCGGCCGCGCAGCACGGACTTGAGCGCGTGGAAAACCTCGGCACCATAGCGCACCGCCTCGGCAATGCCGCTGGCGCCCACCGGCAGGATCATGAATTCCTGGAAGTCGACACTGTTGTCGGCATGGGCCCCGCCGTTGAGGATGTTCATCATCGGCACGGGCATGGCCATGGCATCGGTGTGCTCACCGGCGATGTAGCGGTACAGCGGCAGGCCGGCCTCCATGGCCGCGGCCCGGGCCACCGCCATGGACACGGCCAGCAGTGCATTGGCGCCAAGGCGCTGCTTGTTGTCGGTGCCATCCAGGGCGATGAGATCCCGGTCTATACCGGCCTGGTCATCCACGGCGCGACCGAGCAGCGCCGTGCGAATCTCGCCGTTGACGTTGGCCACGGCGTGCAGCACGCCCTTGCCAAGATAGCGGGCGGGATCCGCGTCGCGCAGCTCCACCGCCTCGCGCTCGCCTGTGGACGCGCCCGAGGGCACCGCGGCCGAAGCCCGCAGCCCGTTGCTGGTGACCACCGTGGCCGCAATGGTGGGATTGCCGCGTGAGTCGAGGATCTCCCTCGCCCTGATATCAGAGATGTCCGCCAACGCCTGTCACTCCTTCGGAAGCTGTTGTCGATGATTGGGTGCGCGCCTCACAGCGCCTGCACCAGGGGTGCCGGCAGGTCATCGGCGAGCGCGGGCTTGGCCAGCGCGTCGATTGCCAGCAGTGTTTCCAGCAGCGCCCGCATGCGTGACAGCGGCCAGGCATTGGGTCCGTCGCTGAGGGCCTTGTCCGGGTCGGGATGGGTTTCCAGGAACACCCCGGACACCCCCGTGGCAACGGCGGCGCGTGCCAGCGCCGGGACGAACTCCCGCTGGCCACCCGAGCTGGCCCCGGCGCCACCGGGCATCTGCACCGAATGGGTGGCATCGAACACGACCGGACAGCCGGTTTCGCGCATGATCACCAACGCGCGCATGTCGGAGACGAGGTAGTTGTAACCGAAACTCGCGCCGCGCTCACAGACCATGATTTGTTCATTGCCGCAGGCACGGGCCTTTGCCACCACGTGCGCCATGTCCCAGGGGGCCATGAACTGCGCCTTCTTGATGTTCACGGGCAGCCCCTGCCGTGCCACGGCCTGGATGAAGTTGGTCTGCCGCGCCAGGAACGCCGGTGTCTGCAGCACATCCACCACCGCGGCCACCTCGCCGAGCGGGGTGTCCTCGTGCACGTCGGTGAGTACCGGCACCCCCAGCTGGCTGCGCACCGTCTCCAGCACCGCCAGGCCGGCCTCCAGCCCCGGGCCCCGGTAACTGTCATGCGAGGTACGGTTGGCCTTGTCGAAGGACGCCTTGAACACGAACGCCATGCCCAGCTCGGCGGTGAGTTCGGCAAGGGTGCCGGCCACCTCGAGGGTCAGCTGCTCGCTTTCGATGACGCAGGGGCCGGCGA
>CAYGQN010000036.1:4646-15399 GCA_964351795.1 uncultured Gammaproteobacteria bacterium | reverse complement strand
CGCCTTTTTCAGGGTCGCGTCGGCTGCGGAGTGGCGATGCGCCAGCGCTGCGCGCACGTATCTGGTGAAGAGCGGGTGCCCGTCGCGCGGGGTGGACGTGAACTCGGGATGGAATTGGCAGCCGATGAACCAGGGATGATCCGGCAGTTCGATGAGCTCCACGAGATCCTGCAGCGTGGACCAGCCGGAAATGCGCAGCCCGGCAGCCTCCAGCGGCGCGGCGAAATTGGAGTTGAATTCGTAGCGATGCCGGTGGCGCTCGACGATCTCGTCGGCGCCGTAGATGGCGTGCGCCCTGGAGCCCGGCACCAGCCGGCAGCCCTGGCCGCCCAGGCGCATCGTGCCGCCCTTGTCCGAGGCCTCGTCGCGCAGTTCAACGCTGCCGTCGGATTTCTGCCATTCGGTGATGAGCGCCACCACCGGGTAGGGCGAGGCGCGCTGGAACTCGGTGCTGTGCGCCCCGTGCATGCCGGCGACGTTGCGCGCGAACTCCACCACGGCGAGCTGCATGCCCAGGCAGATGCCGAGGTAGGGAATGCCATGCAGGCGCGCGTACTGGGCGGCGCGGATCTTGCCCTCGATGCCGCGTTCGCCGAAGCCCCCAGGGACCAGGATCGCGTCGGCGCCGGCCAGCAGGTCGGGGCCGGCCGTCTCCAGCACCTCGGAGTCGATGTAGTCGATGCTCACGCGCGTGCGGGTCTGGATGCCGGCATGGAACAGCGCCTCGTTGAGGGACTTGTACGAGTCGGTCAGGTCGACGTACTTGCCGACCATGCACACGCGGATGTCCGCCGTGGTGTGCTCGATGGCGTCGATGACGCGGTCCCAGTCCGACAGGTCCGCCGGCGGGGCCTGCATGTCGAACTTCTCCATGACAATGGCATCCAGATCCTGGCTGTGCAGCACCGCCGGGATCTTGTAGATGGTGTCCACGTCGGGCGCCGTGACCACCGCGCGCTCCTCGACATTCGTGAACAGCGCGATCTTGCGCTTCTCCGAATCGGGCAACGGCCGGTCGGTACGGCACAACAGCACATCGGGCTGGATACCGATCGAGCGCAGCTCCTTCACCGAGTGCTGCGTGGGCTTGGTTTTCATCTCGCCCGCTGACTCGACGTAGGGCACCAGGGTCAGATGCATGAACAGCGTCCGCCGGGCGCCGAGCTCCACGCGCATCTGGCGGATGGCCTCCAGGAAGGGCAATGATTCGATATCGCCGACGGTCCCGCCGATTTCCACCAGCGCCACGTCGACATCGCCCGCACCGCTGATGATGCAGGACTTGATCTCGTCGGTGACGTGCGGGATGACCTGCACGGTGCCACCGAGGTAATCCCCGCGCCGCTCGCGGCGGATTACCCGCTCGTAGATCCGGCCGGTGGTGAAGTTGCTCAGCCGGGTGGTCCGGCAGCGCACGAAACGCTCGTAGTGGCCGAGGTCGAGATCGGTTTCGGCGCCGTCCTCGGTGACGAAGACCTCGCCGTGCTGGAACGGGCTCATCGTGCCCGGGTCCACGTTGATGTACGGGTCGAGCTTGAGCAGCGTGACGCTGAGCCCGCGGGCCTCGAGGATCGCGCCGAGTGAGGCCGAGGCAATACCCTTGCCGAGCGAGGACACGACGCCCCCGGTAATGAACACGAAATGGGGTCTGGTCATGGATGCTCTGGCGCCGGAACGGGGGTGAGGCCGGCTGACGTCAGGGGGAGCGGAGCGGTTCCGGTTGTTGTAACCGAAGGCGGGATGACAACCGTAGACGGACGCTTAGCAGGCACCCGCGCAAGGTACCAGATGACCCCCGCTTTCTCAATTGTGCTTCACCCCTGCCGGGCTTGCGGATCAGGGCCGGAAACGGTAGGCCGCCTCGACCTGGGAACGGGTCAGGACGCCGAACAGCCGCGTCACCATTGGCGCAATGGGGCGCTCCACGCACAGGGCCTCGGCACCGCTTTCCTCAAGGATGCGCAGCCCCTCCTGCAGGGTCGCCTGCGGATGGATGCTGGCGAGCTGGCGGCGATGGCCGGGCAGCTCCAGCAGGTCGATCGGGTCGGCGTCGTTCGATTCCAGGAAGCGGGCGAGGTCCGATGCCGGCAACAAGACCCGCCGCGGATCACGGCGTACGATGATCCAGCGCGGCGTATCCACCAGCAGCGCACGGGCCGCCTCGCGGTCGACCATCTGCTCGGCGGTGCGGAAATCGCGGCTCATCACCGCCGCCACACCCACCCGCCGCAGCGACTGCGAAACCGGGTCGTTGCTGTAGTCGAGGCCCTGCTCCTGCATCTGCCGCGCCTGGATGGAATCGGCCCCGAACAGCTCGCGCGCTGCCAGGTTGGCACTGACGATGGCGAGCATGGCGGGCATGATGATGTGCGGATTGGCGGTGAGCTCGAGCAGGGCCAGCAGCGCCGACAGCGGCGCCTGCAGGATGGCACCCATCATCGCGCCCATGCCGAGCATGGCGTACAGCCCCGCGCTGCTGCCACCGTCGGCCACCTGCGACAGTCCCATCCCGAAGGCGGCCCCGGCCGCCGCACCGATGACCAGTGACGGGCCGATGAGCCCGCCCGGATGCCCGGTGCCGGCACTGACGGCACTGGCCACCAGCTTGAGGCCGGCGATGATCACCAGCGCGCTCAAGGTGAAATCCCCCGTCAGTGCGCCGTTGACCGTATCGTAGCCGATGCCGAGCACCTCGGGCACGGCAGCGCCGAACAGGCCCACCACCAGCCCGCCTATCAGCATGCGTGCCCAGATCGGGATCCCGCCGGTACGCCTGTGAACGGCGAGCAGGGCCTCGCTGAGGATGGCTGCCAGCGCGCCGATGATGATCCCCATCAACACTATCCACGGCAGCTCCCACAGGTTCGCCAGCGCCAGCTGCGGCACCATGAATGCCGGGGAATCCCCGTAGGCGGCGCGGCTGAGCGCCGTCGCGCTGACCGCGGCCAGGATGACCGGCGTGAACCCGGCGATGGTGTATTCCATCATGATGACTTCCATCGCGAACACGACGCCGGCCAGCGGCGTGTTGAACGATGCGGCAATCGCCGCCGCCGTACCGCAGGCCACCATGGTGCGGATGCTGTTGTTGGGAAAGCCCAGGCGCTGGCCCAGCAGGCTGCCTGCCGCCGCCCCCAGGTGGACGCTGGGCCCTTCACGACCGAGCGACAGACCGCCGATGAGCGAGATCGCGCCGCCGAGAAACTGCGCCACCGCCTGGCGCGCGGGCTGGTGGGCCTCATGGTAGGACAGGCGCTCCATCACGTGCACAATGCCCACCCGCAGCCTGATGCCCATGGCCTGGAACAACAGCCCGGCGGCCAGGCCGGCGGCCGCCGGCGCCAGGATGCGCGCCCCGAGCGGCAGCGCCTCGTAGTTCTCGGTGCCACCGAAAGGCAGAAACAGGGCCTGGCCGCCCTCGACAAGCTGGCGGAACGCCATGATGACCCCGCCTGCGAGCAGGCCGACTGCCAGGCCCAGCGTGGCCATGACAGGCCCGCCGCGCGGCGATGCCAGGCGCAGCCGGGTCCGCTCAAGCAGTTCGACCAGCCGTGCTTTGAGCGTCATGATTTCCTTTTCGTGAACAGTGTGTTTAACGCGCCGGCGGCGATTCGGGCCACGCCGGGCGTCGGGATAGAATACATTTGCGGTGCTTGTGAGGGCCCCCGTGAGCCACGGCACGCGATCATAACAGGCACGGCGGAAGGACGGCCGCGGGGCCCGCTGAATTGCCCATCCATCAACCGGGGAGAAAATATATGTCCGATATTGAAATTGCGCGCAAAGCCAGGATGAAGCCCGTCCTGCCGCTCGCGGCCGAGCAGCTTGGCATCGATGCCGAGCATCTCGAGCCTTACGGACACTACAAGGCCAAGCTGTCGCTGGACTACATCTCCGGCCTGGCGGACCGCGCCGACGGCAAGCTGGTGCTGGTCACCGCCATCAGCCCGACGCCGGCCGGCGAGGGCAAGACCACCACCACGGTCGGCCTCGGCGATGCCATGAACCGCATCGGCAAGCGCACCATCATGTGCCTGCGCGAACCCTCGCTGGGGCCCTGCTTCGGCATCAAGGGCGGTGCCGCCGGCGGCGGTTACGCACAGGTGGTGCCGATGGAGGACATCAACCTGCATTTCACCGGCGATTTCCATGCCATCGGCGCCGCGCACAACCTGCTGTCGGCCCTCATCGACAACCACATCAACCATGGCAACGCGCTGAACATCGACCCGCGCCTCATCCAGTGGAAGCGCGTGGTCGACATGAACGACCGCGCCCTGCGCAACATCATCATCGGCATCGGCGGCACCCCCAACGGCTTCCCGCGCGAGGACGGTTACGACATCGTCGTCGCCTCGGAAATCATGGCCGTGCTGTGCCTGGCCGGCTCGCTCGCCGACCTGAAGGAGCGCCTCGGCCGCATCGTCATCGGCTACACCCAGGGGCGGCGCGAGCCGGTGTATGCACGCGACCTCAACGCCCATGGCGCCATGGCCGCGCTGCTCAAGGACGCCATCAAGCCCAACCTGGTGCAGACGCTGGAGAACAACATCGCCTTCGTGCACGGCGGCCCCTTCGCCAACATCGCCCACGGCTGCAACAGCGTGATGGCCACCAGCACCGCCCTGAAGCTGGCCGACTACGTGGTTACCGAGGCCGGATTCGGCGCCGACCTGGGCGCCGAGAAGTTCATCGACATCAAGTGCCGCATGGCCGGGCTGTCACCCTCGGCGGTGGTACTGGTCGCCACGGTAAGGGCGCTGAAGTACCACGGCGGCGTGGACAAGGCCGACCTGTCCACGGAAAACCTCGAGGCACTGGACAAGGGCATCGTCAACCTTGAGCGGCACATGCGCAACATCCGCGAGCACTACGGTCTGCCCTGCGTGGTCTCCATCAACCATTTCACCGCCGACACCGATGCCGAGATCAAGCTGCTGACCGACCGTGTCGAGGCGCTGGGGGGCAAGGCGGTGGTCGCCCGGCACTGGGCCGATGGCGGCGCCGGCGCCGAAGGGCTTGCGCGGGCCGTGGTGGAGACCATCGAGGCCGCCGACGCCGCCCACAGCTACGTGTACGAGGATGACCTGCCCCTGTTTGGGAAAATCGAGGCGATTGCGAAAAAGGTGTACGGCGCCGCCGAGGTCACCGCCGACGCGAAAGTGATGCAGCAACTGGCCGACTGGGATGCCGAGTACGGGCATTTCCCGGTGTGCATGGCCAAGACCCAGATGTCGTTTTCCTCGGACCCGGCGCTGCGCGGCGCGCCCACTGGCCACACGGTGAACGTGCGCGAGGTCCGGCTTGCCAACGGTGCGGGTTTCGTCGTTGCCATCTGCGGCAACATGATGACCATGCCGGGCCTGCCCAAGGTACCGGCCGCCGAGAAAATCGACATCGACGCCGACGGCAACATCTCGGGACTGTTCTGAGGCCGGCCGGCCGCAAGGCGGTAAAGACGAAGGGGCCCGCGGGCCCCTTCGTTGTTGCGGTGCCGCTCGCTTCAGACCGCGGCGGTGTCGAAGTAGCGGATGCTGGGCGGGCCGGCGAGCATCTGGCCAAGCGCGTCGAGGTCACCGCGCTCCTGCCGCCAGCCAAGGTACTTCTCGTAGTGGGCGCGGCTGTCCCAGCGCTCCAGCAGGACCATGTTGGCGGGGTCATCCTGGTTGACCACCACCTCCACGCCCTGGCAGCCCTCGTAGCCGCGAGTGTCGCCGAGAATGGCACCAAAGGTGGACAGCAGTTCCTCGGCCTTGCCGGCCGCGGCGGTCACTTCGAGAATCACGTTGCAGGTCATCAGGGGTCTCTCCCGTTATGTGTGTTTTATTGTGGTCGTCGTCTTGCGCAACGGCGGGATTGTAACCGCCACCGTCTGACCGTCCCAACCCGGCCGGCGCTCACCCGGCATTCACGTTGCTGCGTCATACTGTCGGCGTACGCCACACCCGGCGGCCTCGCCTGGACAAGGAGACCCTGCTATGGCCAGCACCAGCCCGCACATCGAACCGCCAACGGATGCCATCGTCGCGCTCAGCACGCACGTACGTCCCGACGCCATGACGGCGCCGGTGCTGGGTATAGAACGCCGCGGCCACGGTGTGATCATCGATGAGCAGGACCACATCCTCACCGTCGGCTACCTGGTGGCCGAAGCCGACGTGGTGTGGATCCGCACGCGTGACGGGCGCTGCGTACCCGGTTACGTGGCCGGCTACGACTACGATACCGGCTTCGGCCTCGTACGGCCGGCAGGCCCGCTCGATCTGCCCGCCGCGCGGCTGGGCGACAGCAGCGCGCTGGTGGCCGGGGATCGCGTGCTGGTGGCCGGCAGCGAGGACAGCGGTCGCGTCAACGCCAGGGTCATCGCCCGCCGCGAGTTCGCCGGCCACTGGGAATACGTCATCAGCAACGCGTTGTACACCTCGCCGGCGCACAACCACTGGGCCGGGGCCGGCCTGTTCGACGCCGGCGGCAGCCTGTGCGGCATCGGCTCGCTGCTGGTCCAGCGCATGGACGGCGAAGGCGAAGCCGGCCAGGCCAACCTGCACGTGCCGGTGGAGCTGTTGCTGCCGGTGCTGGATGAACTGCGCGAGTACGGCGCCCGCCTGTCGCCGCCGCGACCCTGGCTCGGCCTGTTCGTACAGGACGACGACCAGGGCTTCACCATCTCGGGCCTGTATGAGAACGGGCCGGCCGCCGAGGCCGGCCTGCGCAGCGGCGACACCATCCACGCGGTCGCCGGTACCCGCCCGGCCAGCCTCGCCGAGCTGTTCCGCAGCATCTGGCAGATCGGCCCGGCCGGGGCGCCCGTGCCGCTGACGATCGAACGCAACCGCGAACAACTCGACGTGGCCGTGCCCTCGGCCGACCGCCAGGTCCTCATGCGCGGGGGCAGCCTGCACTGACGCGCGGGCGCTTCGCGCCTGCGCTATGATGCGCCGTCCGCGAATCGAGGGCGGCGCATGAGCACCGACACAGTTCAACTGATCCCGCTGCGCGACCTGCCCGAGGTCGCGCCCGGCGATGGGCTGGCCACGCTCATCGGCGATGCGCTGCAACGCCAGGACCTGTTGCCGCTACCGGGCGATGTGCTGGCGGTGGCGCAGAAAGTCGTGTCCAAGGCCGAGGGCCGCTACCGCGACCTCGCCGACGTCAGCCCGGGGCCGGAGGCCATCCGCCTGGCCGGCGCCACCGACAAGGATCCACGCCTGGTCGAACTCATTCTTGCCGAGAGCCGGGCGGTGGTTGCCCAGCGGCCCGGCGTGATCATCGTCGAACATCGCCTCGGCTACGTCATGGCCAATGCCGGTATCGATCGCTCCAATGTACCGGCGGCCGCCGGCCGCGAACCGGTGCTGCTGCTGCCCGAGGATCCGGATGCCAGCTGCGCCGCGCTGCAGGCGGCGCTGCAGGCGCGCTTCGGCACCGGCCCGGCCTGCATCATCACCGATACCGCTGGCCGCGCCTGGCGTAACGGTGTCATCGGCATCTGCCTCGGGGCGGCCGGGCTGCCCGCCCTGCGCGACCAGCGCGGCCGGCGCGACCGCGAGGGCCGCGAACTGCTGATCACCCAGACCGGCTTCGCCGACGAGATCGCCGCGGCGGCCTCGCTGCTGATGGGCCAGGCCGACGAGAGCTGCCCGGTCGTGCTGCTGCGCGGCCTCAGCTGGCAGGAGCCACCCTGCCCGGCCAGTGCCCTGCTGCGGGACCGGGAAACCGACCTCTTCCGCTGATGCCGGCCCGTCACCACGGCGCATGAACGTCCCGCCAACAGTCCTGGCCGTCAGTGGCGGCATCGGTGGCGCCAAGCTGGTGCTCGGCCTGTACCGCGTGCTGCCCGCGGATTCCCTGATGGTGGCCATCAATCCCGGCGATGATTTCGAACACCTGGGCCTGACCATCTGCCCGGATTTCGATACCACCCTGTACACCCTGGCCGGCTGCAGCAATCCCGACACCGGCTGGGGCCGCGAGGGCGAGACCTGGCAATGCCTGGCGGCCCTGCGCGAGCTGGGCGGGCCGGACTGGTTCGGGCTGGGCGACCGGGACCTCGCCACCCACCTGCTGCGCAGCCAGGCGCTGCGCGAGGGCCGGCGTCTGGGCGAGGTCGCCGCCGGGCTGAGTGAACGCCTTGGCGTCAGGGCGAGCCTGCTGCCAGCCACTGACGATCCGCTGCGCACCATCGTGCTGAGCGAGGGCCAGGCCCTGTCCTTCCAGGCCTATTTCGTGCGCGAGCGCTGTGAACCGGAGGTCCGGGGCCTGCGCTTCGACGGCGCCGACACGGCCCGCCCGCAGCCGCGCATCCTGGACGCGCTGGCGGCGGACACGCTCGATGCCATCGTCCTGTGCCCGTCCAACCCGTGGCTCAGCATCGACCCCATGCTCGCCATTCCCGGCTTTGCCGATGCCCTGCGCGCGAGCAGCGCCCCGGTGGTGGCCGTCTCCCCCATCGTCTCGGGGCGCGCCATCAAGGGGCCCACCGCCAAGATCATGGCCGAGCTCGGCCTGCCCGCCAACGCCGCGGCGGTCGCTGACCACTATGCTAGTCTGGTAGACGGGTTCATCCTCGACGCCGCCGACGCCAGCCTGGCCGGGGCCATCGAGGTCCCGGTGATGACGACACAGACGGTGATGAACAGCCTCGAAGACCGCGAACGCCTGGCCCGGGAAGCACTCGAATTCGCGCGGTCCCTGCGCCATCGATGAATACCCCTGCCTCGCAGTGCTGGGCCGTCGTGCCCGTGAAGGCCGTCAGCAGCGCAAAGCAGCGCCTGGCGCGATTGCTGAGCGAGGCGGAACGTGCCGAACTCGTGCGCTGCATGCTCACCGACGTGCTCGTGGCGCTTTCAGGCGCGACCCGCATCGCTGGCACGCTGGTGGTCACCCGCGACCCGGCCCTGACGGCCCTGGCAGCCAGCCACGGGGCTAGCGTCCTGGCCGAATCCCGGCCCGGCCTGTCGGCCGCCGTGGGCGCGGCCGCGCGCGGCCATGCTGGCCCTGCCGGCCGATCTGCCCCTGCTGAGCGGCGCTGCCATCGACGACCTCGTGGCCAGCCACCGCGGCGGGATCACCGTGGCCACCGACGCTGCCCGCGACGGCACCAATGCCCTGTTGTGCAACCCGCCGGGCGCCATTGATTTCCACTACGGCCCGGGCTCCTGCCGGGCGCACATGGCCGCGGCCGCGGCCAGGGGGGTGCCGGCGCGCTGCCTCACCGTCCCCGCGCTAGCCCTGGATATCGACACCCCGGCCGACCTGGCCGACCTGGTGCGCGCCGCCGCGGGCGGCGCCAGCCATGCCTGGCTGGTCAGCCACGGCATCGCCGCCAGGCTGCAGGCCGAACACGCCCAAGCGACCGCCTGAAACCCATGCCTGTGAACACTGCCATGACACCACACCAGCCCTTGCCGGAAGCGGCAGCCCTCGCCCTTGCCGGGCGCGATGACCTCCCTGCGCTCATGGCCGAGGCCCGACAGTTGCGCGACGCCGGCTTCGGCACGCTGATGACCTACTCGCCCAAGGTCTTCATCCCGCTCACGCACCTGTGCCGGGACACCTGCAGCTACTGCACCTTCGCGCGCGGGCCGGGGCAGGTCGACAGCCCCTATCTCAGCATCGACCAGGTGCTGGACATCGCCCGCCGCGGCCAGGCGCAGCAATGCACCGAGGCCCTGTTCACCCTCGGCGACCAGCCGGAGCTGCGCTACGCGGCCGCGCGCGAGCAACTGGCGGCCATGGGCTACGCCAGCACCCTGGACTACCTGCATGCCGCCGCGGCCGCGGTACTGGAACACACCACGCTGCTGCCGCACATCAACCCGGGCGTGCTCGACCTGCAGCAGGCCCGGCGCCTGCGCACGGTGTCGGTGAGCGCCGGGCTGATGCTGGAAACGGTGTCCGAACGGCTGAGCGAACGCGGCGGGCCGCACTACGCCGCGCCGGACAAGCACCCGGCGGCCCGCATCGCCACGCTGACCGCCACCGGTGAGGCGGCCATGCCCACCACCACCGGGATCCTCATCGGCATCGGCGAGACCCGCGAGGAGCGCATCCGCTCACTGCTGGCCATCCGCGATCTGCACGCCCGCCACGGCCACATCCAGGAAGTGATCATCCAGAACTTCCGCGCCAAACCGCGCACCGCCATGGCCGGTGCCGTCGAGCCGGAACTGCAGGAGCACCTGTGGAGCATCGCCGCGGCGCGGCTCATCCTCGGCCCGCACATGAGCATCCAGGCGCCGCCGAACCTGCAAGCGCAGGCGCTGGAGCAACTGGTGGACGCCGGCATCAACGACTGGGGCGGGATCTCCCCCGTCACGCCCGACCACGTCAACCCCGAGGCGCCCTGGCCGGCCCTGGACATCGTTCGGGCCGCCGCAGCCGCGGCCGGCAAGCAGCTCGCCCCGCGCCTGCCGATCTACCCGGCGTACATCGCGGCCCGCGACAAGTGGCTGGACAGCGGCCTGCACGCCCGTGTGCTGGCAGCCGCCGACGGCGACCTGCTGGCCCGCAACGACGCCTGGACGCCCGGCCAGGCGGAATGGCCGGTCCCCGCCCTGAACACCACCGGGCCGGCCCTGCACCTGTCGGCCCTGCGCCCGCTGCTGGACGCCGCCGGCCGCGGCGAGCGCCTGGACGAAGCCGGGGTGACGGCGCTGTTCCAGGCCCGCGGCAGCGACCTCGAACGGGTGACAGCGGCCGCCGACGAACTGCGCGCCGCGGCCCAGGCCGCGCGCAAGATGGGCAGGAAAAA
>CAYGQN010000036.1:0-4636 GCA_964351795.1 uncultured Gammaproteobacteria bacterium | reverse complement strand
ATCAACTACACCAACGTGTGTTATTTCAAGTGCCAGTTCTGCGCCTTCTCCAAGGGCCGGCTGGCGGAGAACCTGCGCGGCCTGCCCTACGTGGTGGACAACGAGGAACTCGCCCGCCGCACCGGGGAGGCCTGGGCGCGCGGCGGCACCGAGGTCTGCCTGCAGGGCGGCATCCATCCCGCCTTCACCGGCCAGACCTACCTCGACATCCTCGCCACCGTGAAAGCCGCCGTGCCGGAGATCCACGTGCATGCCTTCTCGCCGCTGGAGGTATGGCAGGGCGCGAAGACGCTGGAGGTCCCGCTGGCGGAGTTCCTGGCCCGCCTGCACGCCGCCGGCCTGGGTTCCCTGCCCGGGACGGCCGCGGAGATCCTCGATGACGAGGTACGCGCGGTACTGTGCCCGGACAAGATCCGCACCGCCGAATGGCTCGAGGTCATGGCAACCGCCCATGCCACCGGCCTGCGCAGCACGGCCACCATCATGTACGGGCACATCGAGCGCCCCTGGCACCTGGCCCGCCACCTGCTGGGGGTGCGCGACCTGCAGGCACGCACCGGGGGCTTCACCGAGTTCGTGCCACTGCCCTTCGTCGCCGCCGAGGCGCCCATCTTCCGCAAGGGCCGGTCCCGGCGCGGGCCGACTTTCCGCGAGGCCCTGCTGATGCACGCCGTGGCGCGGCTGGCCCTGCATCCGCTCATTCCCAACATCCAGGCCTCCTGGGTCAAGCTCGGCCCCGAGGGCGTGGCGGCCTGCCTGGCCGCGGGCGCCAACGACCTCGGCGGCACCCTGATGAATGAATCCATCACCCGCGCCGCGGGCGCCGAGCACGGCCAGGAGATGGCCCCGGCGCGCATGGATGCCCTGATCCGCGCCGCCGGGCGCGAGCCGGCCATCCGCAGCACCCTGTATGGCGAGGTGCCGGCCGCGCAGATCACCCGTGCCCGCCATGCCGGAGAGCTGGCACCCGTGGTCGAACGGACCGCCCGCGATTACCTGCAGGCCGAACGCGTCCGCTCCTGAAGCGTCGCGGCCCTCGACAGCCGGGCCGCCCAGTAATAGAATTTTCAATTGAAGTTCAATTTAATTTCCAGCGACCGTTGATGCTCAGGGTCGCCACCCCGGAGAACCGCCATGCGCTTCAGCACCATGATCTGGCCCCATTCCTCCACCACCATGGAACCGGTGATCCAGCTTGCCGAAATTGCCGACGCCAACGGCTACGAGAGCGTGTACATCGGTGACTCGCAAATGATCTGGAACGACGTGTACGTGGCCCTCGGCATGGCGGCGCTGCGCACGAAGCATGTGCGCCTCGGCCCGGGCGTGACCAATACCGTCACCCGCCATCCCGCGGTCACCGCCAACGCCATGATGACGGTGAACATGGCCAGCAACGGTCGTGCCGTGCTGGGCGTGGGCGCCGGCGATTCGGCCGTGCGCACCGCCGGGCTGTCACCGGCGAAGCTTGCGCAGATCCGCGAGCGCATCGTGTACATGCGCGCCCTGCTCGACGGCGAGGAAGTGGACCCGCTGGCCTTCGAAGGCCAGCGCCGCGAGGGCACCTGGGGCATGGTCGACAAGGTGCACCTGGAGGGGGCGAAGGAATGGGGCGGGCTGCCCATCGAGGTCGCCTGCATGGGCCTGAAGTCCACCGAGATGACCGGCGAGGTCGCCGACGGCGTCATCGTCGACGGCCACATGGGCGGCAATGCCGAGGGCGCCCGCGCCACCGTCGAGGCCGCCACCCGCGGCGCGCTGAAGGCCGGCCGCGACCCGTCCGGGCTGCGCTTCATCGCCGCCATTGACGGCGCCATCGAGGATGACCGCCTGACCGCGCTCGACCAGGTGCGCCAGACCGCCGCCCGCAACATCGCCCGCAAGCAGTACCTGCCCGACTGCCTTGGCGTGGAGCACGCCGACACCGTCAAGGCCGTGTCCGAGGCCTACGCCTTCTACAAGCACCTGGATCTCACCGCCCAGCACCGCAAGCTCATCCCCGACGAGGTGGCCATGAAGTGCTGCATCGCCGGCACCCCGGACGACTGCATCGCCAAGGCCATCGAACTGCGCGATGCCGGCATCACCGACATCGCCGTGTTCACCACCTCGCAGGATTTCGAGGGCTCGAAGCGCAAGCTGGAACGCTTCGCCCGCGAGGTCATGCCGGCGCTCTAAGCGGCCAGTGCCACCGCGGCGCTGGCGCATGAATCGGCCAGCGCCGCGCAGTCACCATGGCCGGTGGCGCGGTTGAAGGCCTGCGGGTTCAGCGCCCCCGGCACGAAGGGGTCGGCCGGGAGCATCCGCCCCAGCTTCGCGTCGCAGAGGCGCTCGTGCCTGTGCACCAGGCCCACCGTGTTCTGTGTCTCGTGGCCGGTGTAGCCGCGGATGGTCTCGTTGGCCACGATGGGCGCGCTGGCGTCCCTCCAGTCCGCATTGCGGCGCTTGTTCCGAACGTCGTAGTTGTCCTTTACCCGGAGTCCTTGGCTGCTCGAGACCTTAGCGCAAGGCATTCCGTTTCCAGTTGCAATCCTGGGCAATCCAAGACCTCGCGGCCTTTCAGGTCGGAGCAATGTCATAAGAATGTAACAGTCCGCAGGGAGTGTAGGGCGAACACGGCAAGGAGCTGCCATGAAATCCCTAACTCGAGCGTTACCTGCAAGCATGATTATTTGCATGGTCATGCATCCCGCACTGTCACAGCATGTTGAGGCAGCGACTGTCGAGGTAACCGGCGCGCAAGGAGCGGAAGGTGCATGGGGGGACCACGGGCTCGACGGAGGTGACGGCAGCGACGGCAGTCCGGCAAGCGCGACTGCAGACTCTCCGGATGCGAGAAATGCAGCATACGCTAATGCTGGCCATGGCGGTCCTGGTGGTCGCGGCGGTAGACCAGTCGGAGGAGTCGCGCCTGGGTCCGGCGGTAATGGTGGCAATGGGGCCAACGCGATTGCGCAGGCCAAGACCCGGGCCGATGCGCCGCATGTCGTCGCCTTAGCATTCGCTACTGCCGGTGGCGGCGGCGCAGGCGGCTGGAGCGGAAACATTGGCGCTGGCGCCGATCCCGCTGTCACCGGGGGAGCTGGTGGCGATGGCGGTGATGCAACAGCGTCGGCGGAAGCAATCAACGAGGGTGCCGGCGAAGTGCTGGCTTCCGCTACGGCAATTGGCGGTAGCGGTGGGCAAGCGAGGAACGATCGATTCGACAGTATCCACTCTCCGGATGGTCGGGGAGGTCACGCCATAATTGTCCGTGTCTACGGCCAAAGTCTCGGAGGCGGACCGGTACGTGCCATCGGAAACGCGGAGACTGGGAATTCTGGCAACCCGATAGATCTGGCAAATGTCGTTGACGGAGATACGACAGGTGATTTGTGGTTGCAGCAGACAGCCACCGCTTGGGATGCCGGTGGCATTACCCGCAGCACCCTGTTCAAGGAAACGACCTCGGCCTCCCTGCAACTGAACTCCTCGGCAAGAGTTGTCCGGGGCGGTGGAATTGGCAGTGCAGAGGCCAGGGGCATCAATCACACTGGCGATTTGACGGTTGCCAGTTTCGCGGAAGGTGGCGACGGGGCAATCGACCCGGCTGGTGACGGTGGCGCGGGCATCGCGAATGCCTCCGGAGAGCTTCACGGCGATGGTGGCGTGCTTGTTGTCCAAGCAAGAGCTACGGGCGGGCAGGGACAGCTACTGAGTTTTACCTGCCCTTGTCCGGCGACCGCGAGTGGCCCGGCGACGGCCACTGCGTCCGGAATCGCACATGGGGATGCGATCGTCGATGTGCTGGCGGAATCAACGCGGGCCGGGGTTGCAGATTGGCCTCCCTCCATCGGCCCCAGTAGCTCTGTAGCGTCCGGATCCAACAACGGTAGCAGTTCAGTGCGGGTCACAGCCCGAGCGACCGGTACGGACGCGCGACACGGGGCGGGAGGGGCGGCAGAGGCCGTTGCTCACGGTGAATCACTTGGTGGCGGCGATGTCCGTGTCACGGCGATACAACAGACAGGCTCAGGTCAGAATGCGGACTCCGTAATGATCAATCATGTCAGCGGTCAGACAGCTGGTCGTTTGACCCTGGGCCAGAGCGCCGCGGCGGGCGACGGTGTTCTCAACCGTGGGGGGAATGCGGTGTCCGAACTGGAGGCTGATAACCCCCTCGGCGGCGAACTGACTGTTTTCGCCACCGCAACGGCCGGTCCCGCACGACAATTTGGGGTGGAGGGCGGCAACGCTCGAGCCCGCGCGACGGCGAGGGGTGTCGGTGAAATCATTGCCGAAGCACGCGCGATCGGCCAGAGCGGTGGAGGAAACACGGGTGTCGGCTTCACTGATGGAGGAGAACTGGAAGCGCTGGCCCATGCAACGGGAGACGACGCACGCTCACGTGCGGAATCCACATCCCGGTCGATCATCAGCAACAACAAGCTGGCGATTGCGTCCGCTGTCGCGGAAGGCCGCACGATTGCTTCATCGGTGGCAATCGCCGAGGGACTGGTCACCAAGGCGTCCGCGACCTCGAAGCTGGCAGAGCTGGCTGGCGGCGTCGACTCCGACTTGTACTTCAAGTACGAAAGCGCTTCGGATTCCGGTGCTGACACCGGGGCCCGCGCCTACCTCGCCAGGGCGGGCAGGC
>CAYGQN010000035.1:0-19518 GCA_964351795.1 uncultured Gammaproteobacteria bacterium | reverse complement strand
TCTCGGGGGCTCGGAGATGGGTATAAGCGCCAGCTGCTGGCCAGGCCGG
The DNA here is from genome assembly GCA_964351795.1 of uncultured Gammaproteobacteria bacterium. Classification (GTDB taxonomy): domain Bacteria; phylum Pseudomonadota; class Gammaproteobacteria; order JADZEE01; family JADZEE01; genus CAYGQN01. The sequence goes on along the minus strand of CAYGQN010000035.1, from coordinate 19,469 downwards.
ATGCCGGCGGCGATGCCGGCCCGGCCGACGCCGAGCGCTTCATCCGCCACCTGGCCGGGGCGCTGGACGTACCCGGCGAGCACATCCAGCCCGCCTGGGAAGACCACTTCTACTATCTCTGGCGTGAAGGCACGCTGCCGGACAACGTCACCATCGACGACAACCGGGTCGACAACCCGCTCGACCGCGAACGCCTGCGCACCCTGCTCGATGGCGAGCTGGGCAGCATTACCGGTTACTGCCTGCCGCTGGCGCACTCGGACACGACCGAACGCTGGCTCAGCCAGCCCTGGCAGTTCCGGCGCGGCAAGCTGTTTCTCATTCCGGGTGATTCGCCGATGGGCCTGCGCCTGCCGCTGGATTCACTGACCTGGGCCGCGCCCGAGGACCGCCTGACCGGCATCCCCAAGGATCCGTTCGCCCCGCGTGGCCCGCTGCCCGTGGCGGCCTTCTTCGCGCCGCGCGGCGCAGCGGCCGCGTCCGCACCCCAGCCGGAGCCCCTGCCGCCCGGCGCGGTGTGCACGGCGCTGTGCGTGCAGGTCCGCGGCGGGCTGGTGCACCTGTTCCTGCCGCCACTGGCCGAGGCCGAACACTTCCTGTCGCTGGTGGCCGCCATCGAGCACACCGCCGCCGCGCTTGGCCTGCCGGTGGTCATCGAAGGCTACGATCCGCCGCGGGATCCGCGCCTGGCGCGGCTGCAGGTCACACCCGACCCGGGCGTCATCGAGGTCAACATCCAGCCCACCGACAACTGGCGCGAACTGGTCACGCTTACCGAAACGCTGTACGAGGAGGCCAAGCAGGCCCGGCTGGCCACCGAGAAGTTCATGCTCGACGGCCGCCACTCCGGTACCGGCGGCGGCAATCACGTGACCCTGGGCGCCGCCCGGCCCGAGGACAGCCCGTTCCTGCGGCGGCCATCCCTGCTGCGCAGCCTCATCACCTACTGGCAGCATCATCCCAGCCTGTCCTACCTGTTCTCCGGCCTGTTCATCGGGCCGACCAGCCAGGCCCCGCGCGTGGACGAGGCCCGCGACGACAACCTCTACGAGCTGGAGCTCGCCTTCGAGCAGCTGCCCGGGGCCGACAACGACAAGCCCTGGCTGGTGGACCGGGCACTGCGCAATTTCCTGGTCGACCTCACCGGCAACACGCATCGGGCCGAATTCTGCATCGACAAGATGTACGCGCCCGGCAGCGCGACCGGCCGGCTGGGGCTGCTGGAGTTCCGCAACTTCGAGATGCCCCCGCACCATCGCATGTCGCTGGTGCAGATGCTGCTGCTGCGGGCCCTGGTCGCGCGCTTCTGGGACGCGCCCTACGAGCGGCCGCTGGTGCGCTGGGGCACCGAGCTGCATGACAAGTTCATGCTGCCGTACTACGTGTGGCAGGATTTCGCCCGCGTCATCGGCGACCTGCGGGCCTGGGGCCATGAGTTCGAGCTGGCCTGGTTCGCACCGTTCTACGAGTTCCGCTTCCCGCGCCTCGGCACATTCGCGGTGGATGACCTGGAAATCGAGCTGCGTACCGCCATCGAGCCCTGGCACGTGCTGGGCGAGGAATCCGGGACAATGGGCACGGCCCGCTACGTGGATTCCTCGGTGGAGCGCCTGCAGGTGTCGGCACTGGGCTTCTCGCCGGGGCGCTACGCGGTGACCTGCAACGGCGCCACCGTGCCCCTGCGGCCAACCGGCCGCCGCGGCGAGCATGTCAGCGGTGTGCGCTTCAAGGCCTGGAACCCGCCTTCGGCGCTGCACCCGCTGGTGGAGCCGCATGTGCCGCTGGTGTTCGACCTCGTGGACCTGGTGAACAACCGCTCGCTGGGCGGTTGCACCTACCACGTCGCCCATCCGGGAGGGCGCAACTACGACACCTTCCCCGTGAATGCCAACGAGGCCGAGGCCCGCCGCGCCGCCCGCTTCGTGCCGCACGGGCACACGCCGGGGCGGATGCAGCCGGCCGCGGCGGACCCGCATCCGGATCATCCCTGGGCGCTGGACCTGCGCCGCGGCCGCTGAGTGAGCGCCGTCAGCTGTGCATGAGCAGCACCGGCATATCGGTGCGGAACAGCAGGTGCTCGGTGACGCCACCCAGGATCATCTCGCGCAGCCGGCCGCGGCTGTAGGCACCTGCCATGAGCACATCGGCACCGGCCTCGCGCGCAGCCTTGACCAGCGCCGGGCCGGGATCGCCTGCGGTGACCAGGCGATGGCTGCCATTCACACCGTGACGCTCCAGGTACTTCAGCATCTCACGCTCGGAGGGCCCCTGGCCGTGACCGCCGCCGGACACCGACAACAGCGTGACCTCCTCGGCCTTGCCTAGCAGGCCCAGCAGGGCGTGCACGGTGCGCGCCTCGCTCATGCCCCGGTTCCAGGCCACGGCGATCCGCTCGCAGCGGGTGCGCGGTTCGGTCTCCTGCGGCAGCACCAGCACCGGGCAGTTGCTGTCCATCAGGGCGCTCATCAGCATCACCCGCGCCTTGCGCCCGCCCTTGGTGCCCGGCCGCGAGACCACGATGAGATCACTGGTCGGGCCGACGATGGGCATGACGTGCTCGGGCGTACCCAGACGCTCACTCCAGTGCGCCACGGGGTCGTTTTTCGAACCCGGCGCCTTGCCGATGCCGAAGCCGTGCTCGTCCGCCAGGCGTTCGAACAGCTTCGCCGCCGAGACGCTTTCCAGCTCGTCGGCCTCGGCTTCCATGGGAAAGTCGAACTCGCCGTAGCGCAGGTCCGGCCACAGGGCGGAGACGTCCACGCGATCATTGACGTCCCGATTGCGGCGCAGGTGACAGCCCACGACATCGGCGCCGGTGCGCCGCGCCACATCGAAGGCCGTATTGAGCGCGATGAGACATTCCGGGCGATCAGACACGGGCACGAAAATCACTCGCATGCTTGCATTCCTCTTTGCAGGTGCCGACACGCGGGCAGCGCCACCGGCGCACTGGGATCCCGCCTGGCCGGATTGTATCGCGTCGCAGTGGATTCACGAGGGCCGGCGCGGCGTCCAGTGTGCAGGACGACACGGGTGGCGATATTGACGGGCGTCATGGATGCCGCCGGGCACGGCCGGGCCAGGCCCGGCCGTGCATCGACGGTTCAGGAGCAGCCGGGCGCGATCAGGCCGGTTTGCGGAAGTGGAGGATTCCCCAGGCCAGATAGCCCTTGCTGCCGGCGTCGACCCAGTTCTTCAGGCCCTCCAGCATGCGGGTAACGTAGGCATCGGACACCTTGCCCGACAATTCCTCGCGCCGGGCCTGCAGTTCCTTGCGAACCCGGCCGTAATGGATGACGAGCTGGTCGGTGAGATCGGTCACACCGACCTCCTCCCAGCCCAGCCGTCGCGCCTGCTCGCGGTAGAACGCGAACGAACCGAGCGAATCCAGGTGGATGCGGTCCAGCACCGGCTGCAGCACCCCGTCGGGGCAATCATCGGCCTGCATCGGATCCGTGAAAATGAACTGGCCGCCGGGTTTCAGGACCCTGTCGACCTCCTGGAGCACGAGTCCACGCGCGCCGGAGTGCAGGATGGCATCCTGTGACCAGGCGACATCGAAGCTGGCGTCATCGCAGGGGATGTCCTCGAAACTGGCATCCTCGACGTCGATTTTCCCGGCCAGGCCCTGCTCGGCCGACCACTGCCGGTTGCGGGCGTTTTCAACCTCGCTGAGGTTGATGCAGCTGACCCGCGCGCCGTAACGACGCGCCAGCCAGCGTGCGGCCCCACCGTAGCCGGCACCGATATCGACGATCCGGGTGGTGTCGTCCAGCTTGCCCAGCCTGGACGCCATGGTTTCCACGGTGGTCTGCGAGGCAGCGGCGATGGACTGGTCCTCACCGGCGTAAATGCCGACGTGGATATCCTCGCCACCCCAGATGTGGAAGTAGAAATTGTCCGCGTCATCGCTGTTGTAATAGGCGCGCGCGGTCTCGACGATATCGGAGTATTGCGTGCTCACTGGCTGCTCTCCTCCTCGCCCTCCGGGATGTACCGCTTCTCGGCGACATGGACGAGAAAATCCGGTTCGTCCTCACGATAGGTTTCCTGGAAGTCACCGAAGGTGGTGACGCGCTGGAAACCCACTTCACGCATCAGCCGGCGGGTGTAGTCCTTGCGCAGCGGAAACATGTTGAGGTGGTAGGCGGAACCGTCGGAGAACTCGTAACGGAAGCGCGCCAGCGATTCGTCGACGTGCTCGGGCCGTGCCGAGACGTCCTCACCGCAGTAGTAGTACTGGTGCGAGGGTTCGACCTGGTGGTCCAGCAGCGCATCGTAATTGCGCTGGTCGAGCACCAGGATGCCGTCATGGCGCAGCGTGGCGTAGAACTCGGCCAGCGCCTTGCGACGATCATTCTCGTCGTGAAGATGGGTGAACGAATTGCCGAGGCAGATCACTGCATCGTAGAGATCATGCACGTCGCGATTGAGATACCGCCAGTCGGCATGGATGGTACGCAGCATCTGGCCACGCCGGCGGGCGTTCTCGAATGCCCGGCTCAGCATTTCGTCGCTGCCGTCGGCGCTGGTTACCTCGAACCCCGCCTCCAGCAAACGCACGGAGTGAAAGCCCGTGCCCGTGGCGACATCCAGTACCTTCCTGGCACCGTGGTCACGCAGGAGGCGGATGAAGAAATCGCCCTCCGATTGCGCCCGACCGTCCCAGTCGATGAGTTCATCCCACTTCTCGACGAATGAACTGATGTATTCATGCTTGTACTGATCCGTATCCCGGACACTTAGTGGATCGGATCCATAGTCCTGTTGCTCGGTTCTGCTTTGCATAGGCCTGGCCCCTGATTTTTTTACTCTGACGCAGCCGTGGAAAGGCTGCAGATGAACGCAGTGCACTGTGACCGTCTGAAAGGCCCGACGTGCACGCGAGAAACCGGTTAACAAATGGCGAAAAGCACGCCGCTGCGACTCTCATCTCTCGCAGTCAGCAAGTGAAGTTTACCAATTTGCGCAAAACTTTGTTGGCGTCAGCCGCATTCGACACTGATCAGCAGCCGCCGGATCAGCGTTTCACCCCCTGAAAATGGGGCTGAAATGAAGATTGAAAAAAATGCGGCGCGGTGCTGCGGGATCCAGGATAGTTTACGGAACGTGCACAATCGCGCCCACAGCGACGTTCACAATACGAACATCCAGGGCGCCAGGGCGGCTTCCGGGCCCGGAACCGCAACCCCGGCGCCATCCGCCACGCCCACGGGTCCGGGGTACAATCGCAACGCCCACACGACGCCGGACAGCTGTCGTAGTTCACCCGAGGCCCAGCCCCGATGCAAGACGTCCTCCCGATCATCGTGCCGGTGTTCACCGTGATCGCGCTCGGTTTCATCAGCGCCCGGGGCGGTCTGCTCGACGACCTCGCGACGACAGCCCTGAACCGCTACGTGTTCTACGTCGCCGCACCCTGCCTGATACTGCCGCGCCTGCTCGCCATGGAACTGCCGGCGCTCACACCCTGGGGCTTCCTGGCCGGCTACTACGGGGCGACGTTCACCATGTTCGCGCTGGGCATGCTCATCTCGCGCCTGGCCCTGCAACGGCGGCTGCAGGAGCAGGCCATGGACGGCTTCGGCTGCGCCTACTCGAACATGGTACTGATGGGGATCCCGCTGGTGCTGAGCAGCCTCGGCGAGGACGCCACGCTGCCGCTGTTCCTGCTGCTGGGCATTCACAGCCTGCTGCTGTTCACCACCACCACGATTTTCATCGAGCTGGACCGCGGCCACCGCGATGAAGTGCCGGCCACCATACGCCGTTCCCTGCTGGGCCTTGGCCGCAACCCCATCATCCTGACGATGGCAGCGGGCCTGTGCGGCAATGTGGCCGGCCTCGCTCTGCCAGCGCTGGCGCTGGACTCGCTGCGATTCGTGGGCGACTCGACGCCACCGTGCGCGCTGTTCGCGCTGGGCCTGTCGCTCGGCCAGGCCCGGATCCGCAACTCGCTTGTCAATGCCAGCTTCATGGTGCCGGTCAAGAACATCCTGCATCCACTGCTGGTGGCCGTGCTGGTCACGCGGGTCTTCACCGTCGCACCGCTGTGGCAGAAGACGGCCATCCTGCTGGCGGCAATGCCAACGGGCGCCAACGTCTACCTGTTTGCCCGGCATTACGGCATCAACGAGGCCCAGCTCACCAGCGCCATCGTGGTGTCCACCGCCACCTCGCTGGTGACGGTCACCGTCCTGCTGGGCTGGATGCGATGAGCGCGACTAGTCCACGGGCTTCTGGAACATCAGGGTCATGCGGTCGCTCTCACCGATGCGGGCCAGGCGCTCCGGATTGTGATCACCGCGGTACACCGGCGGCAGGGTCCAGACACCTTCGGGATGATCCCGCGTGTCCAGGCCGTTGGCGTTGATTTCAGCGCGGTCGAGGTAACGGAAGCCCGCGTCCTGGGCAAGTCGCACGGCCGTGGCCTCGGTGACATAACCGTCCTTGGGCCGGTCGGGCGTGCCGGGAGCCGCCCGGTGGGCCACCAGGCCGAAGATACCGCCGGGCTTCAGTGCCCGGTACGCCGAGGCGAGCATGTCGGTGGCGATACCGCGCTGCATCCAGTTGTGCAGGTTGCGGAACGACAACACCATGTCGGCCGAGCCGGCCGGCGCCGCCTCGTTCATCAGCGGTGGCATCAGTTCCACCACCTCGACACGGTCATACACCGCGGCTCGTGAGGCGAGCTTCTCGCGGAACTTGAGCATGTTCTGGGCGAAGTACTCGGCGTCGGAGCTCGGCCCGTAGTTGGCGGCGATGAGCCTGCCCTTCTCGCGCAGCACCGGTGCCAGTACTTCGGTGTACCAGCCACCACCGCCGGGCCAGATCTCCACGACCGTCATGTCCGCGCGCAGGCCGAACCACAGCAGTGTACGGATGGGATGACGGTACTCGTTGCGGGCGATATTCGCGTCGCTGCGGTGATCGCCGGTCGCCGCCGCCGCGATCGCCTCGGCCATGTCCCGCGCAGGGGCAGCGCAAGCCAGCAGGGACAGGACAAGGGCGACAACAAGCTCGGGACAGCCACGATGCGGGTTCTTGAACATGCTTCAACTCCGAATGACAGGTGCGTGTGCAGGGCCGCCCATGCTAGCGCCTGGCCGCGGCCGGCGCGAGCGGCCCCGGCCTGCGTTGATCTGGATCAAGCCCCGCCCCGGCCCGGCGGACGTAGCCTTTGCCACGATACCAGCCGGCGGTCGAGCCGGCGCACGCGGGCGGGAGGTGCCGACCATGGCAATGACAGGCGTAATGCGACCGGGCTTCATCCAGCTGCGGGTCCTGGATCTGGACGAGGCCATCATCCACTACCGGGACCGGATCGGCCTGGATTTCGTCAGCCGCGAGGCCGATGGCCGGGTCTACCTGAAGGGCTACGACGAGTTTGATCGTCACAGCGTCATCCTGCGCGAAGCCGGGTCACCGGGCATGGACCTGATGGGCTTCAAGGTGGACAGCGAGGCGAGCCTGCAGGATTTCGAGCAGCGCCTGCGGGGCGCCGGCCACACGGTGACGCTGGTCGAGGCGGGCGAACAACCGGGCTGCGGCGCCCGCGTGAGCTTCATCGCGCCCACGGGCCACCGCTTCGATCTCTATGCCCACATGGCCGCCTCCGATAACGGGCCGCTGATTGAAAACCCCGACCTGTGGCGGGAGGAGCCCCGGGCGATGCGGCCGGTGCGCTTCGACCACTGCCTGCTGTACGGTGACGACATGGCCGGCTCGGTGCGCCTGTTCACGGAGCTGCTGGACTTCAAGGTGACCGAACTCGGTCGCGACGAACAGGGCGAGGCCCTGGTGACCTTCCTGTCCTGCAGCAACAAGCCGCACGATGTCGCCTTCGTACGCCACGAGGAGAAGGCACGCCTGCATCACCTGGCCTTCATGCTGCAGGACTGGCATGACATCGGCCACGCGGCCGACCTCATCTCGCGTTACGAGATCTCCGTGGACATCGGCCCGACCCGCCACGGCATGACCCGCGGCCAGACCATCTACTTCTTCGACCCCTCGGGCAACCGCAACGAGGTCTATGCCGGAGGCTACACCGCCTACCCGGACGATCCCATCCGCGAGTGGTCGGCGGACAAGTTCGGCAAGGGGATCTTCTACTACGAGCGCGCCCTCAACGAGCGCTTCCTCGGCGTGGTGACCTGAGGCGCACAGGGCGCGCGGCCACCCGGGGCCGCGGCCCCGCGCCGAGTGCTCAGTCGACCAGCGTGGCCTCGGTCCTGGCGCGGATATCCCCGGCGCTCACGCCATCGGCAAGCTCGACAATCCTCAGCCCGCCCTCGACCACGTCGAACACGCCGAGGTCGGTGATGATGCGGTCGACCACGCCGGTACCGGTCAGCGGCAGCGTGCATTGGTGCAGCAGCTTGGATTCACCGGCCTTGTTGGTGTGGTCCATGACCACCACCACGCGCTTGACGCCGGCCACCAGGTCCATGGCCCCGCCCATGCCCTTGACCATCTTGCCGGGGATCATCCAGTTGGCGAGATCCCCGTTCTCGGCCACTTCCATGGCGCCGAGGATGGACAGGTCGATATGGCCGCCGCGGATCATCGCGAATGAGTCCGCCGAGGAGAAGTAGCTGGTCTTGGCCAGCTCGGTGATGGTCTGCTTGCCGGCATTGATGAGGTCCGGATCCTCCTCCCCCTCGTAGGGGAAGGGCCCCATGCCGAGCATGCCGTTCTCGGACTGCAGGGTGACGTGCACACCCTCGGGGATGTAGTTGGCCACCAGCGTGGGTATGCCGATGCCAAGGTTCACGTAAAAGCCGTCTTGGAGTTCCTGGGCCGCGCGTGCGGCCATCCGGTTTCTGTCCCAGGCCATGTTCTGCGTCTCCGGTTTCAGTCGCGCGGGCGCGTGGTGCGCTGCTCGATGCGCTTGACGTACTCGGTGCCGACAATCATCCGCTGCACGTAGATGCCGGGCGTGTGGATGTAATCCGGGTCCAGGCTGCCGAGCGGTACCTCCTCCTCCACCTCGACCACGGTAACGCGCCCGGCCGTCGCCATCACCGGATTGAAGTTTCGCGCGGTCTTGCGATAGACGAGGTTGCCCTCGGGGTCGCCGCGCCAGGCCTTGACGATGGACAGATCCGCCACCAGCCCGGTTTCCATGATGAAGGTCTCGCCGTTGAACTCGCGGTGATCCTTGCCCTCGGCGATGAGGGTGCCCACCCCGGTTTTCGTATAGAAGCCGGGGATACCGGCGCCGCCGGCGCGGATGCGCTCGGCCAGGGTACCCTGCGGATTGAACTCCAGTTCCAGCTCACCGGACAGGTACTGGCGTTCGAAGGTCTTGTTCTCGCCCACGTAGGAGCTGACCATCCTGCGTACCTGCCGCGTCTGCAGCAGTACGCCGAGGCCGAAGTCGTCGACACCGGCATTGTTGGAGATGATGGTGAGATCCTTAACGCCCGCATCCCGAATGGCGATGATGAGGTGCTCGGGAATACCGCACAGGCCGAACCCGCCGGCCATGATGGTCATCCCGTCGAACAGCAGCCCTTCCAGGGCCGCTGCCGCGTCAGGGTAGCGCTTGCCTGCCATGTGAACCCCGCTCCGTGTCAGAGGTTGTGGAATGACCCGGGCCGCTGCCGGCCCGGGCCCTGGATCCGGCCCGCCGGCCTACAGGCGCTCGAAGATGGCGGCAATACCCTGGCCGCCGCCGATGCACATGCTCACCAGCGCGTAGCGCCCGCCGGTGCGGTGCAGCTCGTGAATGGCCTTCACGGTGATCACGCTGCCGGTGGCACCCACGGGATGGCCAATCGAGATACCGCTGCCGTTGGGGTTGACCTTCTCGTCGGGCAGGCCGAGGTCGCGCATGCAGGCCAGCGCCTGGGCCGCGAAGGCCTCGTTGAGTTCGATGACATCCATGTCGTCGGCGCCGAGGCCGGTCTGCTCGAACAGCTTGCGCACGGCCGGTACCGGGCCGATGCCCATGTACTGCGGGTCGACACCGGCATGGGAATAGCCGACCAGGCGCGCCAGTGGCGTGATGCCGCGGCTGGCGGCGGCATCGGCTTCCAGCAGGATCATGGCGGCGGCACCGTCGTTGATGCCCGAGGCATTGCCCGCGGTGACTGTGCCCTCCTTGTCGAACACCGGGCGCAGCTTGGCCAGGCCCTCCAGGCTGGCGTCGGCGCGCACGTGCTCGTCGGTATCGAACACGGTGGTGCCCTTGCGGGTCTTCAGCTCCACCGGCAGGATCTGGTCCTTGAAGTAACCCTGCTCGATGGCCCTGGCGGCGCGCTGGTGGCTCTGCACGGCAGCGGCGTCCTGCTCCTCGCGGCTGATGCCCCATTGCTTGGCGATGTTCTCGGCGGTCACGCCCATGTGGCAGCTGTGAAAGGGATCGTGCAGGGCCGCGGTCATGGCGTCGATCACCTTGTTGTCGCCCATGCGAGCGCCCCAGCGCATGGCCGGCGTCCAGTACGGCGCCCGGCTCATGGACTCGGCGCCACCGGCCACGGCGATGTCGGCATCGCCGAGCTGCAGGATCTGGGCAGCGGATACGATCGCCTGCAGGCCGCTGCCACACAGGCGGTTGAGCGTGAAGGCCGGGGTTTCAATCGGCAGGCCGCCATTGAGGGCCGCCACGCGCGCCAGGTACATGTCGCGCGGCTCGGTGTGAATGACATTGCCGAACACCGCATGGCCGACATCGGCCGGCTCGACGCCGGCCCGGCTCACCGCCTCGCGGACGACCGCCGCGGCGAGGTCTCCCAGCGAGGTGTCCTTCAGGCTGCCGCCATAGGTTCCCACCGCCGTGCGCACGGCACCCGCAATCACCACTTCCCGCTTGCTGCTCATCGTATTCTCTCCACTGGATATCCTGTGTGGGCCGGCGGACCTGCGTCCGCGGCCGGTATCAGTGGCCCCTGACCGCCACCGGTGCATGCGACGCGGGGCCGGCCATGGCCGGCCCGCGCCAGGGCACCACCGCCCCCCGCGATGGTGCCGGCTTTACTCGCCGCCCGTGACGCCGTTGCCCGAGCGCACCCGGACGTAGGAGCCCGGCGCATCCTCGATGGGCTCCAGCGCGCCGTCCCCGGGCGTTCTCGCCGGGACCAGGCCATCGCCGAAGGGTTCTATCCACGACTGCCAGCGCGGCCACCACGAGCCGGAATGCTCCTCGGCCTGCGCCAGCCAGTCATCGGCGGTTTCCGGTGCCACGCCATCGCCGGTCCAGTAACCGTACTTGCCCGAGGCCGGTGGGTTGACGATACCGGCGATATGCCCGGACATGCCGAGGGTGAATTGTACCGGCCCGCCCAGGCGCCGCGCACCGGCGTAAGTCGCCTTCCACGGCGCGATGTGATCCTCGCGGGTGGAGATGAACCAGGCCGGCGTCTTGATCCGGCTGACATCGATGTCCACGCCATCCAGCGTGACGCCGCCCGGATCCTTGAACACGTTCTCCAGGTACATCTTGCGCAGGTAGAACGAGTGCATCTTCGCCGGCATGCGGGTGGAGTCGGAATTCCAGTACAGCAGGTCGAAGGGAAAGGGTTCGCGGCCGAGCAGGTAGTTGTTCACCACGAAGGACCAGATGAGATCATTCGCCCGCAGCATGTTGAAGGTGGTGGCCATCTCCTTGCCCTCCAGATAGCCACGCTCGTTCATGCTCTGCTCCAGCGCACCGAGCTGCTCCTCGTCGATGAACACGCCGAGGTCGCCGGGCTCGCTGAAGTCGATAAGCGTGACGAAGAAGGTAGCGCTGGCAACCGGCTTGCGGCGCTTCTTGGCAAGGTAGGCCAGCGCTGCGGTGAGCAGGGTGCCGCCCAGGCAGTAGCCGATGACGTTGGCCGTGCTTTCCCCGGTCGCCTTCTCCATCGCCTCCAGCGCCGCCAGTGGGCCTTCGAGCATGTAATCCTCGAAACCCTTGTCGCGGTGGCGCTCGTCGGGATTGACCCAGGAGATGACGAACACGGTATGGCCCTGGTCAACCGCCCACTTGATGAAGGAGTTCTTCGGCTGCAGGTCGAGGATGTAGTACTTGTTGATCCACGGCGGGATGATCAGCAGCGGCCGCCGGAACACCTGCTCGGTGCTGGGATCGTACTGGATGAGCTGCATCATGTCGTTCTGGTAGATGACCTTGCCGGGCGAGACGGCAACGTTGCGGCCAAGCTCGAAGGCGTCCGGGTCGGTCATGCGGATCTGCAGCTGGCCCTTGCCCGCCTCCAGATCGTGCAGCATGTTGTTCAGGCCCTTGAGCAGGTTCTGGCCGTTGCTGCGCGCGGTTTCCTCCAGCACCTCGGGATTGGTCATGGCGAAGTTGGTCGGTGCCATGGCGTCGACGAACTGACGGGTGTAGAAAGCGATTTTCTGGCTGGTCTTGTCGTCCAGGCCCTCCACCTCGCTCACCAGTTCCTGCACGGAGCGCGCGGCGACCAGGTAGGACTGCTTGACGAAGTCGAGCACCGGGTTGTCTTCCCACTGGGCGTGGCGGAAGCGGCGATCATCGGCCTCGGGCTCGACCACCGGATCGGTATCCATGCCGAGCATGCGCCGGGTTGTGTGGTGCCAGATGTTCATGTAGCTCTGCCAGGCATCGAACTGGGCCCGCATCAGCAGTTCGGGATGGCTCATCAGGTGCGAGGCCAGTTGCATGAAGGTCTTGCCGAGGCCCAGGTTGTCCTGGAAGTAGCCCGGGTGCGCGTCCGCCTGGCGGGCGACGTACTGGTCCACCAGCCGCTGGCTGCGCTCGGCGATCTCGGCGATGGCCGAGGCCAGTTCCTGTTGCTGCTCCTCGCTGGATGCCTTGTCCTTGTCCGCCATGAGAACCCCTTTCGCTTCCACAGGTTATAGTTTTGTGCGCTGCACCATAAGCGGCGGCAGCAGGACCGTCAAGCGGGCACGGCTCAGCCGAGCACCGACTCCGCCTGCAGGTCCGCGTGATACGAGGATCGCACCAGTGGCCCGCTCGCCACGTGGCTGAAGCCGAGATCGCGGCCGATGTCGGCCAGGGCATCGAACTCCGCCGGGGTGACGTAGCGCACCACCGGGTGATGGTGCCGGCTGGGTCGCAGGTACTGGCCGAGCGTCAGCATGTCCACGTCGTGCTCGCGCAGGTCGCGCATCACCTGTTCCACGTCGGCGAGATCCTCGCCGAGGCCGAGCATCAGCCCGGACTTGGTGGGCACCTGCGGATGGCGGCGCTTGTACTCGGCCAGCAGGTTCAGGGACCAGGCGTAATCGGCGCCCGGGCGGACCGTGCGATACAGCGCCGGTACCGTTTCCAGGTTGTGGTTGAACACGTCCGGCGGGGCGGCTGCCATCGCGTCCAGCCCACGTTCCAGGCGGGCGCGGAAATCCGGCACCAGCACCTCGATGTGGATGCCCGGCACCGCCTCGCGCACAGCGCTGATGCAGGCGGCGAAATGGGCGCCGCCGCCGTCTTTCAGATCATCGCGGTCCACCGAGGTGATCACCACGTAGCGCAGGCCCATGGCGGCGACGGTCTCGGCCAGGTGGGCCGGCTCGTCGGCATCGAGCGGCAGCGGCCTGCCGTGGGCGACGTCGCAGAAGGCACAGCGGCGGGTGCAGATCGCCCCCATGATCATGAAAGTGGCGGTACCCTTGCCGAAACACTCGGGCAGGTTCGGGCAGGAGGCCTCCTCGCAGACGGTGTGCAGGCGCTTGTCGCGCAGCATGGCCTTGACGCGCTCCACCTGGCCGCCGGTGGGCATGCGCACACGCAACCAGGGTGGCTTGCGCTCGGGACGGCCTTCCTCGACAACCACGGGGATGGCGCGGACCTTGTCGGCGCCGCGCAACTTCACCCCTGGCTGCTTCTTTCGGGGTGGAGGACTGGAGACGGGGTTACTCACTTCGGGCGGGCTCCCAGGGCTGACATCTGTCGGCGAGGATAACGGATCCGGCCCGCCGGTACGATGACAGCCACTGGCCGCGAAGGGGAGAAGGGCCCGGCGGGCGGGCCCTTCTCCGGACAGCGACAGGCGGTCCAGCCGGCATCAGTACATGTGCTGGCCGCCGTTGATGCTGAGCGTGGAACCGGTGATGAAACCGGCATCATCGCCAACCAGGAACAGCACGGCACGGCCGATTTCCTCGGGCTTGCCCAGCCGGCCGACCGGGATCTTCTCGATGATCTTCTCCAGCACCCGCTCGGGCACCGCGCGTACCATGTCGGTGTCGATGTAGCCCGGCGCGATGGCGTTCACGGTGATGCCCTTGGGGGCGCCTTCCTGGGCCAGGGCCTTGGTGAAGCCGTGGATGCCGGACTTGGCCGCCGCGTAGTTGACCTGCCCGTACTGGCCGGCCTGGCCGTTGATGGACCCGATGTTGACGATGCGGCCGAAGTTGCGCTCGCGCATGCCCTCGATAACGCAGCGGCACATGTTGAAGCAGGACGACAGGTTGGTCTGGATGACAGCGTTCCACTGGTCGAATGACATGCGGTGCATGGTGCCGTCACGCGTGATGCCGGCGTTGTTCACCAGTACGTCGACCGGACCGAGATCGGCCTCGATCCGCTTGATGGCCTCGGCGCAGGCCTCGTAATCGGCCACGTTGAACTTGTAGGTGCGGATGCCGGTACGCTCGGTGAAGCGCTTGGCGGATTCATCGTTACCGGCATAGGTCGCGGCGACCTCGTAACCGGCTTCCTTCAGAACCATCGAGATCGCCCCCCCGATGCCTCGTGTGCCACCTGTAACTATTGCAACTCGTCCCATGACTGATACCTCTTTTGCGGTTTTTCTTGATAACACGTCCGCCAGCCGGTGCTGCCCGCCCGGCGGCCGGAGCGGCCCCTGACGACCCTCCCGAACACCTCCCGCACGCGGCGGGTTTACAGATTCTTCAGCACGGCCCCCAGGCTGTCACGCGCATCACCGAACAGCATCCTCGTGTTGTCGCGATAGAACAGCGGGTTGTCCACACCGGCGTACCCGGTGGCCATGCTGCGCTTGAGCACGACGCAGGTGCGCGACTTCCAGACCTCCAGCACCGGCATGCCGGCGATCGGGCTGGTCGGATCCTCCTGCGCGGCCGGGTTGACGATGTCGTTGGCGCCGATGACCAGCACCACGTCGGTATCCGGAAAATCCTCGTTGATTTCGTCCATCTCCAGAACGATGTCGTAGGGGACCCGGGCCTCGGCCAGCAGCACGTTCATGTGCCCGGGCATGCGCCCTGCCACCGGGTGGATGGCGAAACGCACCGTCTTGCCCTTCTCGCGCAGGGCCTGGGTGAGCTCGTACACCGTGTTCTGCGCCTGCGCCACCGCCATGCCGTAGCCGGGCACTATGACAACGCTGTCGGCCTCGCGCAGCAGCTCGGCGACATCCACGTCGTTCATCGGCGTGTGCTCGCCCTCCACCGCCGCACCGCTGCCGCCGGAGGCGCCGAAGCCGCCGGCGATCACCGCCAGGAAATGGCGGTTCATGGCGCGACACATGATGTAGGACAGGATGGCGCCGGAGGAACCCACCAGTGCCCCGGTGACGATGAGCAGGTCATTGGAGAGCATGAAACCGGTGGCCGCCGCTGCCCAGCCCGAGTAGCTGTTCAGCATGGAAACCACCACCGGCATATCGGCCCCGCCGATGGCCATGACCATGTGCACGCCGAAGCCGAAGGCGATGAGCGTCATCACCAGCAGCAGGAAAATCCCCGCGCCGGTGGACTCGTTGCCCACGAACATCGAGCCCAGCCAGACACAGGCGAGGCCGAGCCCAAGGTTCAGCCAGTGACGCCCGGGCAGCATGATGGGCTTGCCGTCGATCTTGCCGCGCAGCTTGCCGAAGGCGATCACCGAGCCGGTGAAGGTCACCGCGCCGATGAGAATGCCGAGGAAGATCTCCACCTCGTGGATGGCCTTCTCGGCACCGCTGTAGTGCTGGTTCGGGTCGATGAACGTGGCATAGCCGATGAGCACGGCCGCCAGGCCGACGAAACTGTGCAGGATCGCCACCAGCTCCGGCATTTCCGTCATCTGTACGCGCCGCGCCGCTGTAACGCCGAGGCTGCCGCCGATGAGCATCACCAGCACCAGCACCACGTAGTCGGTGACCTGGTTGCCGAAGATGGTCGCCAGGATGGCGATGGCCATGCCGGCGATGCCGTAGGCATTGCCGCGACGGGCCGTTTCCGGGTGGCTGAGGCCGCCGAGGCTCAGAATGAACAGAACGGCGGCGATGATGTAACTCGCGGTTACGACTCCCTGTGCCATGACTGCGCCTCCTTACTTGCGGAACATGCGCAGCATGCGCTGGGTGACGAGGAATCCGCCGGCGATGTTGATGCTCGCGATAAGCACCGCGACCGCCGCCAGCAGTGTGATCATGAACGACGACGTGGATATCTGCAGCAGGGCACCGATGACGATGATGCCGCTGATGGCATTGGTCACGCTCATGAGGGGTGTATGCAGGGCCGGGGTCACGTTCCAGATCACCTGGTAGCCGACGAAGCAGGCCAGCACGAACACCGTGAAGTGCGACATGAATTCCGCCGGCGCAACGCGCCCGAGCGCCCACAGGGCAAGCGCACCCACGCCAAGCAGGATGAGCGGCGTCAGGCCGCGGTCGCTGGCCTCCTGTTCACCGTGCGCCGGTGCGGCTGGCTGCGGGCGCGGTGCCGCAGGGGCGGCACTGACCTTCACCTCCGGTGGCGGCCAGGTGATCTCGCCATCCTTGACCACGGTCGTGCCGCGGATGACGACGTCTTCCATGTTCACGGCGATCTCGCCGTTTTTCTCCGGCGTCAGGTCGGTCAGCAGGTGGCGCAGGTTGGTGCCGTAGAGCTGGCTCGACTGCGCGGCCATGCGGCTGGGCAGGTCGGTGTAGCCGACGATGCTCACGCCGTGCTCCACCACCACCTTGTTGGCCTGGGTCAGCTCGCAGTTGCCGCCCTGCTCGGCCGCGAGGTCGACGACCACGCTGCCGGGGCGCATGGCCTTGACCATGTCGGCGGTGATGAGCCGCGGGGCGGGCTTGCCGGGAATCAGCGCGGTGGTGACGATGATGTCCACCTCCTTCGCCTGGGCCATGAACAGGTCCATTTCCGCCTTGATGAACTCCGGGCTCATCTGCTTGGCGTAGCCGCCGGCGGTGCCACCGCCCTCGGCCTCCTCGAACTCCAGTTCCAGGAACTCCGCGTCCAGGCTGTGCACCTGCTCCTTGACCTCGGGGCGGGTGTCGAAGGCGCGCACCATGGCGCCCAGGCCCCGCGCCGTGCCGATGGCCGCCAGGCCGGCGACACCGGCGCCGATGATGAGCACCCGGGCCGGGGGCACCTTGCCCGCGGCCGTGACCTGACCGGTGAAGAAGCGCCCGAAGTGCTCGGCGGCCTCGATGATGGCCCGGTAGCCGGCGATGTTGGCCATGGACGACAGGGCATCGAGCTTCTGCGCCCGCGAGATGCGCGGCACGCTGTCCATGGCGAGCACCGTGGTGCCGCGCTCGGCAAGCTGCTTCAGCAGGTCCTCGTTCTGGCCGGGCCAGATGAAGCTGACCAGGGTCTTGCCACCGTCCAGGAGCTTGGCCTCGTGGTGGCCGAGCCCGGCATGGTTCTCCGGTGCCCGCACCTTGAGGATGATGTCGCTTTGCGACCACAGTGCCCGCGTGTCGCTGACGATCTCGGCGCCGGCGGCCTTGTAGGCCTCGTCGGTGAAGCTGGCTGCCTCTCCGGCACCGGCTTCCACCGCCACCTCGAAACCGAGCTTGATGAGCTGCGGCACCACCTCGGGGGTGGTCGCGACGCGACGCTCGCCCGGGTGGATCTCCCTGGGTACACCGATCTTCATGCTCCCCTCCATCGTCCGCCGAGCCGCCAGGCCGGCATTGTCCTGCTCTGAAGAAGCGGGATTATAGCCCGCGTTTGCTGCACTGCACAATCATGCACCTTTACGGGGCATGTACAGGTCGGTAATCGTGCCCTCGAAGGCCTCGGCGGCCATCGCCACCGTTTCCGACAGGGTCGGATGCGGATGGATCGTCAGGCCGATATCCCGTGCATCGGCGCCCATTTCGATGGCCAGCGCCGCCTCGGCGATGAGATCACCGGCATGCGGCCCCACGATACCAGCGCCGATGACACGGCCACTGGCCTCGTCGAACAGCAGCTTCGTCAGCCCCTCGCTGCGGGCGTTGCCCAGCGCGCGACCGCTGGCCGCCCAGGGGAACACGCCCTTGCCGTAGGCGCGGCCCTCGGCCTTCGCCTGGGTCTCGGTGAGCCCGGCCCAGGCCACTTCCGGGTCGGTATATGCCACGGACGGGATGACGCGGGCGTCAAAACCGGAGCGCTGCCCCGCCGCCACTTCGGCGGCCACCTTGCCCTCGTGGGTTGCCTTGTGCGCCAGCATCGGCTGGCCGGTGATGTCGCCGATGGCGAAGATGTGCGGCACGTTGGTGCGCTGCTGCGCGTCGACGGCGATGAAGCCGCGCTCGTCCACCGCCACTCCGGCGGCCGTGGCCTCGATGCGATCCCCGTTGGGCCGTCGGCCGACCGCCACCAGCACCGCGTCGAAGGTATCCTCCGCTGGTGCGTCGGGGCCCTCGAAACTGACCTTGAGCCCCTTTTTCAGGGCTTTCACTCCGGTGACGCGGGTACCGGTGTACACCGCCTCGTAGCGCGCCCGGATGCGCTGGGCCAGGGGCTTGACCAGGTCCGGGTCGGTGCCGGGCATGAGGGCGTCGGTCACCTCGACCACGGTCACTTTCGCACCCAGGGCATCGTACACGCAGGCCATCTCCAGGCCTATGATCCCACCACCGATGACCAGCAGGCGCGCCGGGATGCTCGCCAGCGCCAGCGCCGCGGTGGAATCCATGATGCGCGGGTCCTCCGGCAGATCGGGCAGCATGGCCACGCGCGAACCGGCGGCGATGATGCACTGGTCGAAGTGGATGCTGCGCTCGCCCTGCTCGCCGGCCAGTGCCAGCGTATGCGGGCCGGTGAAGCGGCCGCTGCCCTCCACCACTTCCACGCCACGCTTTTTCGCCAGGCCGGCCAGGCCGCGTGTCAGCTGCCCGACCACCTCGTCCTTGAAGCCGCGCAGCCGATCGAGGTCGATGGACGGTTTGCCGAAGGCCACACCATGCTCGGCGAGCGCCGCCGCGGCGGTGATCACCTCCCCGGTATGCAGCAGGGCCTTGGAGGGGATGCAACCGACGTTCAGGCAGACGCCCCCGAGGGTGGGATAGCGTTCCACCAGCGTGACCTTCAGGCCGAGATCGGCGGCGCGGAAGGCCGCCGTATAGCCGCCCGGGCCGGCGCCGAGCACAAGCAGATGGCCCTCGCCGGCCGCCGCCGCGGCAGCCGGACGCGCCGCGCTGTCCTGCGCAGGCGCTGCCTGCGGCTCACGGCTCTGCCCGGCGGCGCTCGCCTTGCCACCACTGCCACCACTGCCACCACTGCCACCACTGCCGCCGCTGGAGCCGCTGGAGCCGTCAGCAGCCTCGCCGGCGGTATCGACCCGGAGC
>CAYGQN010000034.1:9368-19616 GCA_964351795.1 uncultured Gammaproteobacteria bacterium | reverse complement strand
ATCGCGGTCACCCTGGCGGCCCAACGGCCCGGGCGGGCGGGACCGCCCATGGCGGGCAGGGATGCGCAGCTGCCGCCGATGCGCGGCTTCAGCGCGCCTCGAAGCGCAGCCGCGCGCACAGCCCGGGAGCATTGTCATGGAATTCCAGTCGCGCGCCATGCAGTTCGGCAATGGCCGCCACCAGCGCCAGGCCCAGGCCGCTGCCCGGCGCCTGCGCGCCGGCCTGGCCCCGGTAGAAACGCTCGCGGACATGCTCGCGCTCGGCCTCGGCAATGCCGGGGCCGTTGTCCATCACGCTGAGCTGCACTCCGGCGGCCCCCTGATGCACCCGGACCTGGATGGCGCCGCCCGGCTGGGTGTATTTCAGGGCATTATCGATGAGGTTGCTGACCGCCTGGAACAGCAGGTCGCGGTCCCCGCGCACGGTCACGCCCGGGGCACTGGCAACGTCCAGGTGCTGGCCGCGCTCCTCGGCCAGGGCCTCGTACAACTCCACGGCATCGCCGGCCAGGGCGCCGAGGTCGATCACATCCTCGCCCCGACGCTGGCCGCCGGCCTCGATGCGGGCGATGCGCAGCAGGGCGTTGAAGGTTGCCAGCATGCGATCCGCCTCGGCCAGGCAGTGCTCCAGGCGCTCGGCGCCCTCGGCCGGCAGATCAAGGCGCTGCAGGTCTTCCAGGCGCTGGCGCAGGCGCGACAGCGGCGTGCGCAGATCGTGCGCGATGTTGTTGGACACCGACTGCACGCCCTGCATCAGCCGCTCGATGGTCGCCAGCATGGCATTGAGGTTGATGGCGAGCTCGTCGAAGTCATCGCCGGTGCCGCGCACCGGCACGCGCTGGCCGAGTTCGCCCTGCATGACCCGCCGGCTGGTGCGATTGATGCTCTCAACGCGGCGCATGGTGCTCATGGAGAACACGATGCCCCCGGCCAGTCCGAGGGCCAGGGTGATACCCAGCCCGAGGTAAAGGGCCCGCCGGATCAGCGCGGTGATCGCGGCAAGTTCGCCGATATCACGCCCCACCAGCAGGTTGAGCCCGCCGCGCAGGCGGAACGGCCGTGCCCGTGCCAGCTGCTTGTCGCCATCGGCACTGTCGCGCACCTCGAAGTTGAGCCAGCCGTCGGCATCCGGCGACACGTCCGGCCAGCGGCTCAGGTTGCCGGCCAGCGGGCTCAGGTCGGAGCGCGCGAACAGGTACAGGGACGAGCGTTCCGGATCCCGTGCCACGCGCTCGGCGATGACGGTGATGAGCGTCTCCAGGCCGCGCTGGCGATACTGCTCGGCCAGCCCCTCGATCTCCGCGTCGATGGTGGCATCGGTCTGGCGCGCCATGTAGCCGGCCGTGGCCCAGTAGATGAATCCGAACAGCAGCAGCACCGAACCCGCGTACAGGCACAGGTACAGCAGCGCCAGGCGCGCGCTGGAGCTGCGGGCTAGCGCCCGCAAGGGTGATGGTCTACTCACGCAATACGTAGCCGGCGCCGCGCACGGTGTGCAGCAACTGGGGTGTGAAGCCCTTGTCTATCTTCCCGCGCAGCCGCGAGATGTGCACATCGATGACGTTGGTCTGCGGGTCGAAGTGATAATCCCACACGTGCTCGAGCAGCATCGTCCGCGTGACCACCTGGCCGGCATGGCGCATGAGGTACTCCAGCAGCTTGAATTCGCGGGGCTGCAGGGCGATGTTCTCTCCATCGCGCTCGACGGTGCGCGCCAGGCAGTCCAGTTTCAGGTTCGCGACCTGCAGCCGGGTGATGTCCTCGCCCGCGCTGCTCGCCCGGCGCCCCAGGGCTTCCACCCTGGCCAGCAGCTCGCTGAAAGAGAACGGCTTGGTGAGGTAATCATCGCCGCCGGCGCGCAGGCCCTTCACGCGGTCATCGACATCGGCAAGGGCGCTGAGGAACAGCACCGGTGTGTGGTTCCCACGCTGGCGCAGGGTCTGCACTATGGCCAGGCCATCAAGGCCGGGCAGCATGCGATCGACAACGAGCAGATCGTAGGCCTCGCTCTCGGCCCGATGCAGGCCGTCGCGGCCGTCCGCCACGGTATCGACCGTGTGGGCATGCTCGGCAAGCCCTTTCGCCACGTAGGCAGCGACTTCGCTGTCGTCTTCAACCACGAGTATTCGCATGCGCTTGATCCGTCCAGCCCCCGGCCCCAAATCATAGGCAAGCGGCGCCGCGGCCATCATGAACAAAGTTTAATGCCCCGGTCATGCGGGGTTAATGGTCCCGGCGCCATTGTGCCTGTCATCGTGATGCAAAGGAGGCCACCCGTGCCTGACAACAACACCGCCGCCGTCAACCGTTCATCCGCCCTGCGCACCGCTGGCCTGATGGCCGCCGTGCTGATCCTGGCCGCGGGCCTGCGCAGCGCCGCCGCCCAGCTGCCCGACTTCCGGCCGCTCATCCGTGAACACGGCCCGGCCGTGGTGAGCATCAATACCGTCCGTGGCACCGCGCCACAGGCGGGTCCGCAGGGCGGCCAGCTGCCGCCGAACATGCCCGAGTTCCTGCGCCGCTTTTTCGAGCAGATGCCGCAGATGCCCGGCCCCGGTCAGGGGCAGCAGCCGCCAGCGCACGGCATCGGCTCGGGGTTCATCATCTCCCAGGACGGCTACGTCGTCACCAACGCGCACGTGGTCGCCGGTGCCGACGAGATCAACGTCACCACCACCGACCGCCGAGAAATGACCGCGGAGCTGGTGGGTATGGACGAGCGTACCGATATCGCGCTGCTGAAGGTGGACGCGAGCGGCCTGCCAGCCCTGCAGTTCGGGGACAGCCGCACACTGGAGGTTGGCGAATGGGTCCTGGCCATCGGCAACCCCTTCGGACTGGAATACACGGCCACGCAGGGCATCGTCAGCGGCCTGGGTCGCAGCCTGCCGCGCGAGAACTACACGCCCTTCATCCAGACCGACGTGGCGGTCAACCCGGGTAACTCCGGCGGGCCGCTGTTCGACCTGGATGGACGCGTGGTCGGTATCAACTCGCAGATTTTCAGCCGTACCGGCGGTTACATGGGCCTGTCATTCGCCATCCCCGCGGAGATCGCGATCGACGTCGTCGAGCAGCTCAAGAGCGATGGCCGCGTGAGCCGTGGCTGGCTTGGCGTGACCATCCAGGATCTCGACCAGGCTCTGGCCGAATCCTTCAACCTCGACGGCCCGCGCGGTGCGCTGGTGGCGGACGTGGTGGCAGGCGGCCCGGCCGAAGCGGCCGGCCTGCAGCGCGGTGACGTCATCCTCGAGTACAACGGCGAGACGCTCGCCCGCTCGAGCGAACTGCCGCCGCTGGTGGGTGCAACCCGCCCGGGCAAGGACGCGAAGCTGCGCGTGCTGCGCGACGGCAAGCGCAAGACCATCGCAGTGACCGTGGCGGAGTTCGAGGACGGCGACAATGCGCTGGCGAGCACCGGCATGCCGGGCGGCCAGGCGCAGGGCGGACGCCTCGGCCTGGTGGTTTCCGATTTCACCGATGAGGCCCGCAAGCGCTTCGGCGATGACCGGGATGGCGTGGTCGTCAACAAGGTCAAGTCCGGCAGCGCAGCCGACCGCGCCGGGATCCGCCCGGGTGACATCATCGTTTCGTTCAACCAGCAGGGCGTGGACTCCAGCCGCAAGCTCATTGAACTGGCCAACAGCGCCACCACCGGCAGCTCGGTGGCCGTGCTGGTGATTCGCGACAACAGTCCGCGATTCCTGGCCATGCAGATCCCCGAGGAAGTCGGGTAAGTCATCGGCCCGCGCCGGCCGCGCGGGCCTCATGTCCCTCCCCCCCCCACCTGCGGCTCTTCGGAGCCGCTTTTTTTTGTTGGCGGGGTGAACGTTGAATTGCTTGACGCGTCATTGGCATGGCCGCGCGAATGCGGTTAATGTTCCGCGGCCGCGGGGCCATGCGATCGTGCAGGCCGCTGCCAGGGACTGCGAAAGAGCCACAGCCATGACCATGTACTGGAAGGAAATCACCGTGAACTGGGGCGAGTCCGACCCCTTCGGCCTGGTCTACTATCCGCGCATCGTGGCCTGGTTCAACGAGACCGAGCACGAGCTGTTCCGCACCATCGGCTATCCCATCGACCAGATGATCAAGCTGGACCGCACCACCTTCGTGATGGGCGAGATCCATTTCCGCTTCATCGGCCCGGCCGCTTACGGCGATCGCATCATCACCAGCGTGAATCTCACGCGCATCGGCGAGCGCACGCTGCACTGGAATTGCAAAGCCAAGAACGCAACCACCGGGGCGCCGGTGACCGAGGGCACCGCGACCCGCGTCTACGCGCGCATCGAGGACGACGGCAACCTCAACTCCGCCGTCATCCCCGACGACATGCGCCGGGCGCTCACCGACCTCGGCGCGCTGTCCCACCTGGCGACGGACCAACCACCCGCCTGACAGCCAGGGCCGGGCCCGGGCCCCGATGGGGTGTGGGCGCGGGCGCTCAGTGGCGCTCGAGAAAGTCGAACAGGATGTTGCAGAACTGGATCTTCTGCTCCTTGCCGGCCACCACGTGGGCCACCTCTTCCATCGTCACCGCTTCGACATTCGGCAAGCCGGCCTCGATGACCCGGGTGTAGCGCGGGCTGGTGACGAAGTCCTTGGCGGCATGCAGCACCAGGGTGGGGGCGGTGATCTCGCCCAGGCGATCGGCGATGTCGTGACCGATGCAGGCCTGCACCAGCCGCTCGTGGGTCTGGTAGTTGTTGTGCAGTTCGCCCCAGGCGCCCTGCGGGCCGACCAGGCGATCCTTGTGCTCGTTGTAGAACTCCGGCAGGAAGGACAGGACGCAGACCAGGCGCTGGAAGGCCTCGAAACCGACTTCGCGATGCACGTCCACCAGCATCTGCAACTGGTCCTTCAGGTACAGGTCACACTGCGCCCAGCAGCCCATGTTGACCATCGAGCGCACCAGTTCCGGGCGCTTCAGGGCGACGATCTGCGCCACGCAGGCACCCATGCCAACCAGGCCGACGAAATGCACGCGGGTCCAGCCAAGATGGTCGATCAGGCCGATGACATCGTCGGCGTGCAGCTCCATGGATGGCTCGACCGACAGATCATCGGATGACTCGCCGATGCCGCGGTAGTCGATGATCAGGGTCTGGTAGCGATCGGTCAGTCCACGGGCCAGGTTGCCCGTGCCGCCGTGGCAGAAGGTGCCCCAGCCGCCCATGCAGATGGCGGGGTCGCCCTCGCCGTGAATCTCGTAGTACATGTCGTGGCCGTTGATGGCGACTGTGGGCATGGCACTCTCCAGCTGTGTCGGGATGAAGGGCGGCGATTATACAGAATAAATGTCCGGACATCCCAGCTTGTCCAGGCCCGCCAGCTCCTCTACAGTCGGATCCGACCGGGCCAGGAGCGGCCCGGCGCAACCACCAACCGCACCGCGGAACGTTCGGAAAGGAAGCCGGATGCATCGCTCAGCCCAGCCACCGGCCTGCCCGGTCCTGCATCTGCCAACCGGCCCGGGGCTGGCCCTGCCCGCCATCCTGCTGCCTGCTGCGTCCCGTGCCGCCCCGGCACGCGTCGCCGTCGCACCGTCACGTTGCCGCTTTCCCATCGACAAGGAGGTCATGACATGGGACAGCCCCTGTATTGCCGGCACGGCCGGCTCACGCTGCCGTATCCCGCTCGCGCCGTCGTGTTGAGCACCCTGCTGGCAGCCGCATTCCCGCCGGCCGCCCCGGCCGCCGGCACCCCGGCCACCATCGCGGCGAGACTGGCGGCCCTGGAGGCGGACAATGCGCGGCTGCAGGCCCGCCTGGCAGCCCTCGAGAACCGCGAAGTGAACAGGCCATCGGCGGGACGCATACGGCCGCCGGACCCGCAGGCCGCGGCCGGGAGCGGGCCGGTGGCTTCCAACCATCGCTACAGCTACCGGATGCTGGACCCCACCACAGAGCAGAACCGCAAGCAGGAACTGCTGCTCCGCGCCCGTCGTGACAACGCCCTTTCCGGCAACGGCATTCATCTCGCTGGCGCCCTCACTGCGCTGGCGAACTATCAGCGCAGCGACCGGGACTCCAAGTTCGGCTACCTGATGCGCCATCCGACCGCCGCCAACCAGGTCGGCAGGACCGTCTCCGAGGCCGTGCTGCACTCGGCACAGCTGGCCGTCACCGCAACGCTCGGCAACTGGCTCAGCGGCTACGCGGAGATGCTCTACGATCCCCAGCAGAGCTTCGGTACCGGCACCATCACGGCACTGGAACGCAACCAGCTGCAACTGCGGCGGGGCTTCGTGATGTTCGGCGACCTCCACCGCTCACCCTTCCATGTCGCCATCGGCAAGATGGCCACGCCCTTCGGGCTGACCGACACCGTCAACCCGTTCACCGCCTCCACCATGTGGCACGCCTTCGGCGGGCTTGCCTTCGGTGCCCGGGCCGGCTGGCTCGGCGAGCACCTGTCGGTGACCGTCATGGGCATGCAGGGCGGGGCCCAGTTCCGGGCCCACAATGCGCCGGTGAAGGGAACGGCCGTACCCAGCCGGCTCAACAACGTGGCCGTGGACGTGAACTGGCGTTTCGACCTGCCAGCGCCGGCATCGAGCTGGCTGTTGGGCGGCTCCTGGCAACGCGGCAGTGCCTACTGCCAGGGCTTCCCGATATTCCACTTCACACCCTGCGCCGACAACAATCCGGCCTGGGACGTGTACACCCGACTGCAATGGAAGCAACTGACAGTGCAGGCGGAGTTCGCGCGCACCGTGGACGCCTGGCCGGGCACCTTCAATCCCGCCCCGCCGCTGAACAGGTTCGCGGCCAGCAAGGTCACCAGCTTCGGCCTGGGCGCCCGCCAGGGGCTGCGACTGCTCGGCCGGCCGGCCTTCGTATCGGCGGATTTCAGCCGCTTCGATGCCGGCCCGGACGGCGCGCCCTGGGAGGCCCAGGACCAATGGGTCCTGGGCTTCGCCGCCTTCGCCCTGCCCAGCGTGAAACTGTTCGCCGAGTACGTGCACACCAAGGGCTATGCCCCGCTGAACTTTCTTACCGGCGGCACCCCGGGCCTGCCGGCGGGCACCACGGTCAGCGACCGCGGCGCCGACTCGGACATCGTCCTGCTGGGCGTCAACGCGGCCTTCTGAAACGAGTCCCCGGCGTCGCGGCTGCGGCGCCGGGGCCGGCGGGCAGGTCGGTCAGGCTCAGCGCGTGCCCAGTGCGGCCGTGGCGGCCCGCACCATGGACGCTGCATCGAGGCCGTGGACGCGATACAGATCGGTCAGGTCGGCGGACTGGCCGAAGTGGTCCACGCCAAGCGGTGCCACCCGGTGGCCGCTGACCGCGCCCAGCCAGGACAGGGTGGCCGGCGCGGCATCGATGACCGTGACGATCACCGCGTCGCGCGCCAGCGGTCGCAACAAACGCTCGGCATGCGAGACCACGCGGCCGGCACCATGGGCGCGGGCATTGACGGCGGCGCGCCAGCCGGCGTGCAGGCGATCGGCCGAGGGCACCGCCAGCAGGCCGACGTTGCCGTGGCGCGCCTGCAGCTCGGCATGTGCTTCCAGCGCCTCCGGCGCCAGCACGCCGCTGTAGGCCAGCACCAGCCGCGTGCCCGGCGCCGGGGCATGCTGCCAGTACGCGCCCTTGAGCACGTGCTTGCGCAACTCGTGCGTCATCTCGCGCTGCGGCTGGGCGATGGCGCGGGTGCTCAGGCGCA
The DNA here is from genome assembly GCA_964351795.1 of uncultured Gammaproteobacteria bacterium. Classification (GTDB taxonomy): domain Bacteria; phylum Pseudomonadota; class Gammaproteobacteria; order JADZEE01; family JADZEE01; genus CAYGQN01. The sequence continues at coordinate 11,945 of CAYGQN010000034.1, read as the reverse complement.
GGTAGACCGAACCGCCATCGTCCTGCTGCATCCATTCGAAGCCCCAGCGCATGATCTGCACCAGCTCATCCACGTAGGCCGGTTCAAAGGAGGCGAGCTTGTCCTGGGCCATGCCGATCATCGGGCTGTTGATGGACTGGTGCGCGCCGCCTTCGGGCGCCAGCGTGATGCCCGAGGGCGTGGCAACCAGCATGAAGCGCGCATCCTGGTAGCAGGCGTAGTTCATCGCATCGAGACCGCGGGCGATGAACGGGTCGTACAAGGTGCCTACCGGGAACAGGCGCTGGCCGTACAGCGGGGCGGTCAGGCCGAGCGCGGCGAGCAGCAGGAACAGGTTGTTCTCGGCGATGCCGAGCTCCAGGTGCTGGCCGGTATTGCTGGCCGCCCACTTCTGCATCGACTTGACGTTCTGCGCCGAGAAGGTGTCCTCCACGGCGGTGCGGCTGAAGATGCCCTTCTGGTTGACCCAGCCACCGAGGTTGGTGGACACCGTTACGTCCGGCGAGGTCGTGATCATGCGCGCCGGCAGCCCGGACTTGTGCCGGCTCAGCGTGTGCATGATCTTGCCGAAGGCGCTCTGGGTGGACTCGGTTTCGGGGATGCGCGACAGGAACTCCGCCGCCGGCGGGATCTCGACCCTGGGTGCTTCGAAGCGGCGATGCTCGAACTGCGCCATCGGCGCCTCGCGCAGCAGCTTGCGCACCGACTCCTCCTGCGCCTCGATGCCGGCGAAGGGCTCCCACTCGCTGCCGGGGGCAATGCCCATCTGCTCGCGATAACTGTCCATCTGCGGCGGACTCATGAGGCCGGCATGGTTGTCCTTGTGACCCTGGAAGGGCAGGCCCCAGCCCTTGATGGTGTAGGCAATGAAGCAGTGCGGCCGGGTGCTGGTGATGCCATGGAAGGTCTCCAGCAGCAATTCCAGGTCGTGGCCGCCGAGGTTGGCCATGAGCGAGCCCAGGGCGGCATCGTCATAGGAGGCCACCAGCGCCAGCGCATCGGCGTCATCGGCGAAGTCCGCTTCCAGTTGCTGCCGCCATGCCGCACCGCCCTTGTAGGTCAGCGCCGAGTACAGCGGGTTGGGGCATTCATCGATCCAGCGCTGCAGGGTCTTGCCGCCGGGTTTCCCGAACGCGGCCTGCTGCTGCTTGCCATACTTCAGCAGTACCACCTCCCAGCCGCTGGCGCGGAAGATCTCCTCGTAGCGGTTGAACATGAAGTCCGAGGCCACCGCGTCCAGGCTCTGGCGGTTGTAGTCGATGATCCACCAGCAGTTGCGAAGATCATGCTTGCAGCCCTCGATCAGGGCCTCGTGGATATTGCCCTCGTCGAGTTCGGCATCACCGAGCAGGGCAATCATGCGGCCTGCTTCCTGCTCGCTGATGAACCCCTTCTCCAGCAGGTAGTCCTGGGCCAGGGATTCGAACAGCGTGACCGCCACGCCAAGGCCCACCGAGCCGGTGGAAAAATCCACGTCGTCCACGTCCTTGGTGCGCGAGGGGTAGGCCTGGGCGCCACCGAGCGCGCGGAAGTCCTGCAGCTTCTCGCGCGTCTGCTTGCCGAACAGGTACTGGATGGCATGGTAGGCGGGGCTGGCATGGGGTTTCACCGCCACCCGGTCACGCGGATCCAGCACGCTGAAGTACAAGGCGGTCATGACCGTGGCCAGCGAGGCACTGGAGGCCTGGTGGCCGCCCACCTTCAGGCCGTCACGGTTCGGGCGGACGTGGTTGGCATGGTGGATGGTCCAGGCGGACAGCCACTGCACCTTGCGATGCAGGGCCTGGAGCGCCTCGAGATCGGTCTTGCGGTACACGCCCGGGCGGGCGTCTCCCAGCGTCTGGGCAAGCGCGTTCATTGGTGTTCTGCCTGTCTCCGGGGGCGAGGGATCGGTCAGGGCGGGATCGTACGTCGAATGCAGCAGCCTGGGATTGCGTTAATTGCTGTAATGCGTACATTTATGGCAATATTTTCCCCACTGGAATCAATTTTTGGCATATATGACCACCAACAAGCTTGATGCGATTGATCGGCGGATTCTCGAAGTACTGCAGGAGGATGCCCGTATCAGCAATGTGGACCTGGCTGCCAGGGTCAACCTGTCGCCCTCGCCCTGTCTGCGCCGGGTGCGGGCGCTGGAAAATGCCGGGGTCCTGAAGGGCTACGTGGCGCTGGTCACACCGGAGGCGGTGGGCCTGCAACTGAACGTGTTCGTGCGCGTCACCCTGGAACGCCAGGTCGAGCAGGCGCTCGATGCCTTCGAGTCCACGGTTCGTGATCGGCCGGAAGTCATGGAGTGCTACCTGATGACCGGCGACAGCGATTACCACCTGCGGGTGGTCGTTGCCGACGTGCCGGCCTACGAGCGCTTCCTGAAGGACCACCTGACCCGCATCCCGGGCCTGGCGAACATCCAGTCGAGCTTCGCGCTCAAGCAGATCAGCTATCGGACCGCGTTGCCGCTGGTGGACGGGGGCTGAGCACCGACAGGCGGCCGCGGGCCGCGCGCGGCTGCGAAGCGTCGCCGGCCACCGGGCGGGCGGCAAATCCGCCGTGCCCGGGCGGGCTCAGTCGCGG
>CAYGQN010000034.1:0-9358 GCA_964351795.1 uncultured Gammaproteobacteria bacterium | reverse complement strand
GGTCTGGTCCCAGCAGGCCGGGCGTTTGCCCGTGAAGGCATCGATGCCCTCGGCGGCATCCCGGTCCATCATGTTCTCGGCCATCACCCGCCCGGCGTGTTCGTAGGCATCGCTGATGCCCATTTCGAGCTGTCGATAGAAGCCACGCTTGCCCAGCGCCAGCGCGTGCCGCGACTTGGCGGCCAGCTTGCCGGCCAGGGCCGCTACCGTTGCGTCCAGCTGCCCGGCCGGCACCGCTTCGTTCACCAGGCCGAGCTCGACAGCCCGCGCGGCATCGATGAAATCGCCGGTCATGAGCATGTGCATGGCGGCCTTGCGGCCGACATTGCGTGACAGCGCCACCCCCGGCGTGGAGCAGAACAACCCCAGGTTCACCCCGGACGTGGCGAAGCTCGCCGCCTCGGCGGCGATGGCGAGATCGCAGGTGGCCACCAGCTGGCAACCGGCCGCCGTGGCAAGACCGTGCACCCGGGCGATGACCGGCTGCGGCAGCTGCAGGATGGAGGTCATCACGCGTGAGCAGGTGCGGAACAGCTCGCGCTGGTAGTCGATGGTGTAGTTGGCCCGCATCTGCTTGAGATTGTGACCGGCGCAGAAAGCACGGCCCTTCGCTGCCAGCACGACCACCCGTGCGGTGTCGGATTCGGCGATGGCGTCGAGTTCGGCCTGCAGGGCGGCCAGCATGCCCTCCGAGAGCGTGTTCAGCTCGTCCGGGCGGTTCAGGGTGAGCGTTACGATGCCGTCGGCCTCCTCGGCCAGGACGTAATGCTCCACGGGGTCGATGACTTCGGCGACTTCGCTCATGGTGTTGTCCTCATTGCGCCTTCGGCGACTTCTCGGCCGAGTGCGCCAGGTAGAGTGCCAGGCCGATCAGTGCTATCCCGGCGGCGAGATACAGCAGCTCGAGCGGCGTCTGGAATTTAAGGTGAAGCACGTAATCGAAAAACTTCACCACCAGGATGATGAGTATGACCTTGGCCAGGCTGTTCTTGAGATCGTCCAGGGTCCTGATGACCAGCACGTTCCCCGAGGCCGCGGACGCCTGGGCCGGCTCGATCGGACTGATGAACAACTCGTACAGGCCAAGGGCGAAGATGAGCAGTACCGCGCCGAGCAGGTAACCGTCGACGATGGCAATCACGGCACCGATGGTATCGGCGTACAGGAGCTCGCGGCCCTTTGCATCCAGCAGCGGCGAGGCATAGTCGCGCAGTTCGAGCAGTGTGTAGACCGCATCCACGGTGACCATGTAGAACACGCCGAGCGCGATGGCGAGTGACGCCACCACGGCCGGAACAATCACCAGTCGCGACTGCCACAGACCCTGCTGCAAGAGACGTTCAGCGTTCATCATCCCGCGCATTCTATCGCAAGCACGTGACGGCGCGGCAGCGACACCCGCCGCGACGTTTCGGCGATGATGCGGATCAGTCTGCACCGTCCCGGTGCCATGCTGCACCGCGCCAGCGCAACCGACGAACGCGCCCCGGGGCAGCAGGCGCTTACAGGTACTCCAGGTGGTCGACCACCACGACTTCGCAGGCGCCGGAGCCGGTATCGTCGCGGCGCAGCGAACTGCGCCACTGCCAGCCGTCATCGCCCTGCACCTGGACCAGGAAGCCTCGGAAGCGGATGCGGTCCCCGGCACGCACGCGCTTGAGCGCTTCGGCGACCGTGTCGCTGGCGGCAATGATATGCATGTTCGCACTGTTGGTCTCGATGTCACGGCGCGGCACCGGCATCTGGTCCGCGCGCCAGTGATACCAACGACCGGCCTGGCGGATCTCGATGGCGTTCAGTACCTCGCTGCGGGCCATCGGCCCCCAGCCCATCGCAAGGTCCACCGGCGCGAGTTCCGCCTCCCGATCGAAACGGTAACGCTTGCTTCCCAGCACGCGACCGGCAAGCTGGAACCGGGCGAGGGGCGTGAGGGTGTAGTCGCCGTGGCGCAGGGGCCGGGCCCGGCGGATGGCCTTCTGGTAGGGCGCCTTGTCCGGGGACAGCCAACGCACGTACTCGGCCGGCTGGATCGCGGCGAGGTCCATGTTGACCGGTTCGGTACGGGTGGCGTAATGCCAGCCCGTCCCGAGCGCCGCAAGAATGAGCAGCCATCTCACCATGATCCGCCTCCGCTGCGGTGTCTGGGGACATTGCGTGCCCCGGAAGGGCCGCTATCGGCCAGCGCCACGCGCGACTTTACCGACAGACAGCTCCGGGGGCGCCGACCGGGAGCGCGGCCGGCCTCGTCCGGCGACGGGCGGACCGGGCGTTGTCAGCGGCTGCCGGCAAGGCTGCGCCAGCGACGCTGCCCCTCAGCCAGGGCCGCCCTCCGGCGCGTCCGGCTGCGAGCGACACAGGAACAGGTTGGTGGCCTTCATGCTCATCGCCACCTCGTCGCGCTGGTTGAGCACTTCGACCCGCGAAATCACGATGCCGCGATCAGGCTTGCTGCGCGAGCGGCGCGCACTCTCGATGCTCACCCTCAGCCGCAGGGTATCCCCGGGCAGGGTCGGCTTGGGCCAGCGCACCTCGTCCACTCCCGGGGATCCCAGCGCGGCCACCGTGGACAGGTAATGGTCCACGTACATGCGCATCATGGTGCAGCCGGTGTGCCAGCCGCTGGCGATGATGCCGCCGTAGAAGTGCTCCTTCGCGCCCTCGCGGTCCACGTGGTAGACCTGCGGGTCCCATTGCCGGGCGAACTCGATGATGGCGTCCTCGGTGAGGGTTGCCTCGCCGAACTCGTACACGGCACCCACCGGGTAGTCTTCAAACCAGCGGTCATCCGCCGGCGTGTCAAAGGCCGCAGCCGTCATGCTGGATCCTCGGATGATATGAACGATTCAGTCTGCCGCCGTTACGGGCGGCAGCACGTGCAGGGTGTAGGTGACATCCTGGCCGAAGCCACGCACCCGGCCGGCGAAATGCAGCGTGTGGGTACCGGGCGGCAGGGGCTTCAGGGCATACCAGTAGCCGTCGGCGGCGCCCGGCCAGGCCCACGAGCGCTCGCCCTTGGCCGTCGTGTGCACCTGCGGGTCGAAACATTGCGTGGAAGCGGTACGGTGCGCCAGCGGGGCGTCGATGGCTTCCCCGTTCAGCGAGACGACCAGCCCGACGGGTGTCTGCACCCGGCCGGCCACGCCCTCGCGCGCCTGCTCGCAGGTAATCGGGGTGTCCTGGCCCGCGTAATAGATGTAGTTCAGCACCGGGAAGAACAGGCTCAGTCCGGCCGGCAGGGTGCACTCGCGCGCCACCGGGACCGGGTTCGAGGCATTGGCCAGGAACCAGACATCGCCGACCTGGCCTTCGGTACACAGGGCGCCGCTGGCGTCGGTCACCGGGTTGTTGCTGCGCGCGAAGGACTTCAGCCATTGCCACCAGCGCCCGGCCCAGACGTCGGCGGGCTGGCCGGCGATGGGCGCCTGCGGCGCATAGAAGGCATCCGCGCCGGCGGCGGCGTTGGCCGCTACGGCACCCAGGGCGAGACACAGAAAGAGTATCAGCACGTGCATGGCGGGATTGTAACGGCTTCGCATGTGAATGTTTCGTGGCCGCGGGCGACCGGCCTGGCAGCAGTGCTGCCTGAGCGCCCCGGGGCGCGCGCCATCGTGACGATGCGCGCCGGACGGGCAGGCCACACGCGCACGCGGCTCAGTCCGGGAAAGCGGGCAGGGGCGTCAGCGTGCCGCGCGTGCCGCGCGTGCCGGCGGCGCGGGCGACCGCGCGCACGCGGGCGATGCGCTCGGCATTGACCGGGTGCGTGGACAGTATCGCCGGCGGTTCCGCCCTGCCCGCGCGGGCCAGCGCCTCGAACAAACCCTCGGCACCCTGCACATGCCCGTACAGGCGCGTGAGGGTTGCCAGGGCGGCGGCATCGGCGGCGCGTTCCTGGCGGCGGTTGAAACTCAGCACCGTGAGCAGGCCAGCCTGGCCGAGCACATTGCCGATGATGTCGTTGCCGCTGAAACCGGTGACGCTGGCAAGCGCGGTCATCACCGTCAGGCCACGGCCCAACGCCATGATCGGGTCCCGGTGCTGCACGTGCGCCACCTCGTGGGCGATGACCATGGCCAGCGCATTCTCGCTGGGCATGGCCTCCAGCAGACCACGATGGATGAAGATGTTCCCGCCCAGGGTGGCGAAGGCATTGACCGTGTCGGTATCCAGGTAATGCACCTGCACGCGCATGTCGTCAGGCAACGCCGATGCGCTCAGCACGCGTGCCGCCAGTTCGCGCACATAGCGCTCGCGGGCCGGCGCCGCGGCGATATCCCCCGGCGCCGGCAGGCCGCGCTCGTAAGCGGCCACGAGCCTGCGTTCGAAGCTGAAAGGGATGCGCCGGGCCAGGTGCTCGGCACCAAGCGCCAGGGCCGTGACCGCGGCGATCACCAGCAACAGGGCCACCACGACCAGCCGCAGGAACTCCCTGAGCGGCCGGGTTTCGCCGACGTTGATGCCCTCGGGGATCCGGGGGTTCTCGTAGTCCACCGCGATTCAGGGCCGGCGCGGCACCAGCGCGGTGCCGTAGGCATAGACCTCAACGGCGCCGATCTGCTGTTGCGCGCCCTTGGAGATGGAGGAGGTTTCCAGCTTGACGTTGCAAACCATGCCGGCACCAAGCTCGCGCGCCTGCGCTTTCATGCGCAGCAGGGCCTCGCGCCGCGCCCGCTCGATCAGCGTCTCGAACACACTGACGCGCCCGCCGAACAGCGCGCGCAGACCAGCAGCAACCTGCTTGAAGAAGTCCACCGACACCACCACGCAGCCGCCCACCAGCACCGGCTCGCAGGCGTGATCGAGCTTCGGTGGCAGGCGGGTGCTGAAAGCCAGCAGGTCGGCGAAGCGCGCCTCGCGCTCACGGATGGAGGCGAAGTGACGTTGCTCGGCGATACGACCGAAGACGTAGCCCACGATGAGCAGGCCGACGAAGACGCTGATCCCGAACATCGTGGCTACACCGGCTCCAGGACGACCGCCGTCCCGTAGACAAACAGCTCGGCGGCACCGGCGGTAACCGAGGAGGTGGAATAACGCACGTTGAGAATGGCATTGGCGCCCACGGCCTCGGCCTGCCGGACCATGCGCTGGGTGGCCTCCTCGCGGGCCTCGCCAAGCAGCTCGGTGTAGGCCTTGAGTTCGCCGCCGACCAGGTTCCTCAGCCCCGCCAGGATGTCCTTGCCGGCGTGCTTGGCGCGTACGGTATTGCCCTGTACCAGCCCCAGGTGCTTCAGCACCCGGTAATCGGTGAGTATTTCCATGTTGCTGATGATCATCGCCGGCCCTCCGGGCACTGGTTCATCGTCACTGTCACGTGTGGTCGAGGCGACCGATCAGGGTTAGCGGCCGGGAATCAGCGATTCATTACCACGTTGACATCATCGGGGTTGATGAGGTCATCGCAGGTCCAGCCGTCCAGGTCGTACTCGTCCATGCACTGCTCGGCGAAAGCCATCAGCTCACGGTCCAGGCCCGAGCCCTTGGCCATCCACAGGTTCTCGAGCCGGATGTTCTCATGGTTGCCCGCGTAGTTGCGCTCATACAGCTCGTGGCGCCCCCCGAACTCGGTGCCGATGGCGTCCCAGAGCAGGCGCATGGTTTTCATCCGTGCCTCGGCGTCGTTGCCGAAACTGCCGCGGATGTAGCGGTCGATGTAGCCGCGCAGTTCCGGCACGCTGAAATCCACGGCATGGGAGTTGACGTAGATGAGCCCGCTGGCGACGGTGTTCTCGATGAGTTCCTTCACCCGCGGGTAGGCAATCGTGCTGATCACGCGGTAGGCCAGCGCCCCGGAGATGCCGGGCTGCTTCGCCCCGTTGGGGCCGTCGTCCGGCATCCCTGCCATGGCATCGGACAGGGCCCAGAACAGGTGCCGCCAGGCCAGCATCTCGCCCACGGCCACTTCCACGCCGCGGAAGTCGCGGCTGCCGGTCATCTCGACCGCCTTCATGAACAGGCCGGTGAGAAAATCCATCTTCACCGCCATGCGCGTGCAGCCATGGAAGGCGAAACGGTTGGCCCAGCCCGAGGCCGGCAGGAAGCTGCTGGCTTTCTCCGCGTCACCGTAGATGAGCACGTTCTCCCAGGGGATGAGCACCTTGTCCAGCACCAGGATGGCGTCGTTCTCGTCGAGGCGGCTGGACAACGGATAGTCGAACGGGCTGCCGACCACCGCCGCCTGGTAACTGTAGGACGGCCGGCAGATGAGCTTCAGGCCCGGTGAGTCCATGGCCACCAGCCCGGAGATGGCGAACTCGCTTTTACCGAGCGGCACCGGCCCGTACTGGCCGAGGAAATTGTAGTGCGTCAGGGCCGAGCCGGTAGCCACCACCTTGGCGCCGGAGACCACGATGCCCGCATCGGTTTCCTTCTCGCAGTGCAGGTAGACATCGGCGACCTCGTCGGGCGGGCGCTGGCGATCGATCGGCGGGTTCACCAGCGCATGGTTGAGGAAATACATGCGCTCCTGGTTACGGGTATACCAGGCGCGGGCGTTGGCCTCGTAGGGCGCGTAGTAATCGGGGTTGAAGCCCAGGGTCACCATGAAGCTGGCCTTGTAGTCCGGCGAGCGCCCCATCCAGCCCCAGGTGAGCCTGGCCCAGTCAGCGATGGCGTCGCGGGCGGCCAGCAGGTCCTCGCGGGTACGCGGCACCCGGAAGAACGGATGCGTGAAGCCACCATTGCCGGTATCGGTTGGCACGGTCAGCCGGGCCTGGGTGGCCGGGTCGTGCAGGGCACCGTACAGCCGGGCCAGCATGCGCGCCGGGTTGCGGAAGCCCGGGTGCGTGGTGACGTCCTCCACGCGCTTGCCGTAGGCCCAGATCTCGCGATCATCGCGCAGGCTGTCCAGGTATTCGGCCGCGGTGAACGGCCGCGTGTCATTGGGTGTGCCGTCGGTGACGACCTCGTCGCTGTTTGCGTTCATGCTCCCCCCTTCCGGTATGCGTGTTGCGTTGTTGTCGTTGGCTGTCGCGGCACCGTGGTGTCAATCGCGATCGACCAGGGCCATGGTCGCCGCACCGTAACGCTCGCCGGCCACCGCCTCGCGCGGGACCAGCGCGGCCAGCGCCCGGCAGTCGGCGGGCGTCAAGACCACCGACAGGGCACCGAGGTTCTCCTCCAGGTACGGCACCCGCTTGGTGCCGGGAATGGGCACGATGTCCTCGCCCTGCGCCAGCAGCCACGCCAGGGCGAGCTGGCCAGGCGTGCAGTCCAGACCGGCGGCGAAATCCGCCACGCGCTGCACCAGCGCGAGATTCTGCGTGAAATTCTCTCCGGAGAAACGCGGCAGGCGCTGGCGTGAATCCCCGGCGACGAAATCACGCTGTTCGATGCGCCCGGTCAGCATGGCCCGGCCGAGCGGGCTGAAAGGCACGAAACCCACCCCCAGCTCGCGGCAGGCCGGCAGCACGGCGTCCTCGGGGTCCCGCGTCCACAGCGAGTACTCGGACTGCACCGCGGTGATGGGGTGGACCTTGCAGGCGCGTCGCAGCGTGGTGGCGCTGACTTCCGACAGGCCAAGCCAGCGGACCTTGCCGGCAGCAACCAGGCCGGCCATTGCGCCGATGCTGTCCTCCACCGGCACGGCCGGGTCCACCCGATGCAGGTAGTACAGGTCGATGCAGTCGATGCCAAGGCGCGCCAGGCTGGCATCGCACTCGGCGCGGATCGAGTCGGGCCGGCCGCACACGCGCGGGCCTCCCGGCGCCCCCATGTCGGCCAGACCGACCTTGGTGGCGATCACGAGGCGCTCGCGCAGCGGTGCCAGCCATGGCCCGATCAGGCGCTCGTTGTGGCCATCGCCATAGACATTGGCGGTATCGAAGAAATTGACCCCCAGGTCCAGCGCCCGTGCCACGGTGTCGCGGCTGGACATCTCGTCGCGCTCACCGTAGGACACCGACATGCCCATGCAGCCCAGGCCAAGGGCCGACACCGAGGGCCCGGCATGGCCCAGTCTGCGATATTCCATGTGCTTCCCCCGCAACCATCACTGCCGTGGCGCAACTGTACGGCAAGGCAGGTACCGGCTGCCACGCACAGCGACGCCGGCGGGCCAGGAACGCATCGCCGGTCATTTGCGAGAACCAGGTCCGCAAATCCCCCCGGCACGGCCACCTCGACACAAAACGCCACAACGCGCCCGTCAAGGCCGGCTAGGCTTGGCCGATACCTGCTTCGATACGGCCCGCTCCGGGCCGCGCCACCCGCCCTGCTGGAGGATCCGGATCGATGCAACGCATGACAATCTGCCGGCTGGTCGCCCTGGCTATCGCCCTGGGGACGGCGCTGCCCGGCTTCGCGGTGGAACTCGGCTCGCCGCGCGGCGTCTCGGCCCTCGGCCAGCCCTTGCAGGCCCGCGTCGACCTGCTGCTCGCGCCCGGCGACGACATCGCCGGCCTGAGCGTGGACATCCGCCCGAGCCTAGCCTTTGCATCCGATGCCAACCTGACCAGGGAACTCGCCGGTATCCGGGCCGAACTCGTCACCCGCGGGGGCGACGCCTGGGTCCGCCTGCGCAGCGATACGCCGGTCACCAGCCCGGTGCTGGCCTTCCGGCTGCGGGTAAGCACGCGCAGCGAGGCCCTTACGCGAACCTATGAATTACTCCTGGATCCACCGCCGGCATCGGTGCGGCCGGTCCGCCAGGCGCGCCCGGCGGCGGCGGTCCCGGTGCAGGCATCCGGCCGGGCCACCGACCCGGTCCGGCCCGGCGATACCCTGTGGGGGATAGCCCGCCCGCTCGCCGCCGATGCCGGCCTGTCCACCGCCGAGATGGTCCGGCAACTTCACCAGTTGAATCCGCAGGCCTTCGTCAACGGTGATATCGATCGGCTGCGCGTGGGCGCGGTACTGCGTCTGCCGGCAAGTGCTGCCACGACCACGCCAGTGGATGCCGGCGAAGGCATCACACCCGAGACCACCGCCACGGCGCCGGTGGAGGCCACACCCGCGGCCCCGGCCATCAGCAAGGCCGATGCCGACCTGGAAAGGGCGCGCGCCACCCTGGCCCGGGCCCGGGCTTTCGTGGAAGCCCGCCAGGCGCGCCTCGCCGCGGTCGAATCACAGCTGCAGGCCCTGGCCGAATCCACGCCAGCGGCAACGCCTCCGGTGAAGCCCGGCCCGGTGCAGGCTCTGCCAGCACCGGCGGCTTCAGCCCCGGACACGGCCGCTGTTGCCGGGCAGCAGACCGGGACCGCGAGCGCAACCGCGCCGGTGACAACGACCGCGACAACGCCGGTCGACAGCGGCGGGCTACCGTGGCGTTGGCCGCTGTCCGTGCTGCTGCTGGCGCTGTTGCTGTGGGCAGGCATCAGCACGACCCTGCGGCACCGGCGTGCACGCAAGCACGCGGCTGTGC
>CAYGQN010000033.1:0-19705 GCA_964351795.1 uncultured Gammaproteobacteria bacterium | reverse complement strand
CCGTGGCGGCGCCGACCCCGGCGCCAGCGCCGGAAACTGCGCTGGCGCCGCCCACGCCGCCGCCGGCGCCCGCCATCGACAACCGGCTGCTTGTCGGCGTGGGAATCGGGATTGCCGCGCTGCTCATCGTCATCATCGTCGTGCTGCTGCGGCGCCGGGGTGGCGGGGCCGGCACTGTCGCCTCGGGCTATGTTCCCAAGGCCTACCTGAATGACATCAATGGCATTACCGCGGATCCGGCCTACGAAATCGGCGGCCGCCCGGCCATGCTCGGCCGGGTCGCCGGCAATGATGCGAACCTGGACTACATCGTGGTCAACCAGAGCACGGTGGGCCGGCGGCACGCACTTATCGAATACCGGGATTTTTCCTTCTGGATAGCCGACCAGGGCAGTGTCAACGGCACCTTCGTTAACGGCCGGCGGATCGAGAGCGAGACTCGCCTCAAGCACGGTGATCGGGTGCGCCTGCACAACTTCGAATTCGAGTTCACCGTTCCCGAACTCGCCGATTCGGGCCAGACCGTGTTCTCGAGTCCGGCTGGGGAGGATGGCGGCGAACGTACCGTGATCGCTTCGGCGCCGGCCGGCCTGGCCGCCGCGGCCGCAGCCCCGGTGGACGATGAACCGCCGGCAGCCCCCCCTGCCGCGGCGGACATTCCCGAACCGGATGCCGAATTCTCCTCGCTGTTCGGGGATGACCCCGACGATGACCAGGACGACGAGGAATCCGCGCCGCACTTCACCGACGCGTTCTACGATAGCGCGTCCGACGCGTCCGGGGAGGCCGAAGCGGACGACGACGAGGCGGAGGACGACGAAGGCCCGGTGGTGGAGCCGCTGCTCGTCCTCGGTGATGACGATGACGAGGAGGAAGAAGGACCGGCGCCGAGCCAGGATGAACTCGATGCGCGCTTCGAGCAGATGTTCGACGAGGAAGAAGCCGGCGATACCGGTACTTTCCATGAGCTCAAGACTGTCATGCGCGACACGCCCGGAGACGATTCCCCCCCGCCGGCAGAAGAGGCCTTCAACGAAAGCGAGACGGTAGTGCTCGATGAGACCCCGGCCGCCGAACCCGCGTCCACGGGCATGCCGGCGGACGATGAGGACACCAGCCTGGACGGGTTCATCGACACGCGCACCTTCCAGTCCGCGACTGCTGCCGCGGCCGCGTCCACTGCGCAGGAGCTGCCGACGCTCGACTCCGAAGATCCGACGCTCACCCCGGACTGGCAGTCGCCCGGCCCGGCCGGGGGGGACGACCCCGACAGCGTCGACCTGTCACTGGATGACTTCATGGACTCCACCGTGCTGGAGGAGGACGAGGGGCCGGCGGCCACCGGCAATGACGACGACGAGGATGATGACGACGATTCCACCGTCCTGTTGCCCGACGAGGTGCCCGGCAAAGACGAACGCGGGGACGATGATGATCGAACCCTCATGCCCTCCGAGGTGAAGGACGAACCACGGAAACCCTGACAACAGGTTGCCGCCGGAAGTACATGTCACCCCGCCTGAAGCCATCGTAAAAATCTGTTTTTAAAATAAATTATTTTTTTCGCTTGCCAGACCGGAACTGCCGTTCCGGTCACACTTCGCGCTCAAGCCCGCCGCTTCCGCGGCCGTTAAATGTCCTACAGCCCGACCCGGGTCCGCCCGGCGCGCGTGGAGCGCGGCGTGGTCCGTCATAAGGGGCTGACTTACCGAGCGATCGAACGAGGAGTAGCCACTATGTCTGCCACTGCCGTCGCGGCGAGCAAGCCGCCTGTCAGCACTAACCCGGAGGGAAGGACCCCGGCCTGGCTGGAGCGTTTCAAGGAAGGACTCCGACGAACCGGCGGCGCGCCGGCCCTGCAATATGCAACCTCGGTGCATCCCTGTGTCATCAGGGGTGAGCGTCATCTGGTCTACGAGCGCGGGCTGGCGAAGCACCGGCCCGGCGCGCTGCAGGCGCTCAAGCGCTACGCGGACATGCATGGCTTCCGCCTGAAAGAGGACGAGCGCACTTCCAAGCGCCCGGTCAGTGCTGATCGGCGGGCCCGCCTGGTCCCGGTGCTGGCGCTGGGGATGAGCATGGGCAGCATGATGGCCATCGCTGACGACAGTGCGCCCGGCGTCGCCGCCGGACCCATCGAGGAAATCACCGTGCTCGGCGTACGCGAGAGCCAGCAGCGCGAGTACCTCATCGAGGCGGGCAAGCGATTCATCGCCGGGCCTTTCGGTGAGGTCGAGGCCATTGTCGGCATTGCCGACCAGGTCAAGAAAAGCGGTGAGCACAAGCGCATCAGCACCCGCGGCATGGTGGTGCCGGACCCGGGTCTGAATGCGATTGTCGATCGCTACGACTACACCTTTCCCGCCAGTTGCGGTGGCGGCAAATTCAGTTATTACGAGGGCGAGGGCTTCGCCGCACTGGGCTTCCACGGTGGTCGCCGGGTGATTCTCGACGTCATGGTGGGCGGTGGCCCGTTCACGGCGCCGAAGCTGTGGGGTCCGTTCGACCAGATTCTCAACGACAACACCGAAATGCACCTGATGTCCGGCAACGGCAAGGAGGACGGCATGGGCATGCTCAAGGCCTCGTACTCCATCGGCATGGTTGCTGACATGAGCAACTTCAAGATGCGTCGAAGCGGCGAGGTCTACAAGCGCGCCATTGACGTCTCCTCGACCTGCGCCCCCGCCAACGGCGACCAGGTTGCCGCCCGCGCCGGCAGCGGCACAAAGGGTGACGCCGAGGGCTGAAGCCGGCCCCTGGCGGCGCGCATAGCCCTGCCATTGCGGCGGGCCGGCCCCGGGGCGGGCCCGCCGCGCTTATTTTCGGATCCTCCAGGCTCTATCATGGGCGTCCTATGGCGCTCGGCATCGAACTCCTCAAGGCCCTGGCAGACGGGCAAGCCCACTCCGGCGAGGCGCTGGCCGCCCGTTTCGGTCTGAGCCGCACTGCAATCTGGAAGCAGTTGCAGCCCTGGGTGGACCGTGGCGTCGCGCTGCAGGCCCGGCGCGGCGTCGGTTACTGCATCGATGGCGGGCTGGAGCTGCTGGACGCCGCCGCGATCCGAGGGCAACTGCCCGCACCCATCGACGCTCAGCTCGCCGGCCTGGAAGTCCTGGCCGAGGCCGCATCCACCAACACCTGGCTTCTGGAGCGGGCCGCGCGAACGGACAGCCATGCACAGGTGGTGTTCGCCGAGTACCAGAGCGCCGGGCGCGGCCGCCGTGGACGTGAGTGGCGGAGCCCTTTCGGCAGCGGTTTGCTGCTGTCGATCGCCTGGCGTTTCGACAATGGCCCGGCAGCGCTGGCTGGCCTGTCCCTCGCGGTGGGCGTTGCCGTGGCAAGGGCGATTGCCCGCTGCGGGGTGGCCGGTGTCGGGC
The DNA here is from genome assembly GCA_964351795.1 of uncultured Gammaproteobacteria bacterium. Classification (GTDB taxonomy): domain Bacteria; phylum Pseudomonadota; class Gammaproteobacteria; order JADZEE01; family JADZEE01; genus CAYGQN01. Next base: position 16,325 of record CAYGQN010000033.1, on the reverse strand, counting down.
TGAAATGGCCGAACGATCTGTACGCCGACAATGCCAAGCTCGGCGGCATCCTCATTGAACTGCGGGGCGAGGATACCGCCGGCATGACGGCCGTGATCGGCATCGGCCTCAACGTCAACGAGGGCCCGCCGGCGGAGCTGGACCTGCGCAATCCCTCCACCTGCCTGCGCGCTGTCGCCGGGGCAAGGCAGTCCAGGAACCGGCTTGCGGCCGCGGTTGTGCAGGCGCTGCTGGAGGCATTGCCGGTGTTCGCGCACGAGGGGTTCGGTGCTTTTCGTGACGACTGGCTGGCGGCCGATGTCGCACTGGGGCGCGACGTGACCATCGATACCGGAACTGGCCCGTTGCCCGGCCGTGTCAGCGGCGTGGACGGTGACGGCGCCTTGCTGCTGCAGCACGAGGGCGGGCAGCAACGCATCCTGGCGGGCGACGTGTCCCTGCGGCTGTGAGCACCCGCCTGCTCGTCGATGTCGGGAACACCCGCCTGAAGCTCGGCTTTGCCGAGACGGGACAGCTCGTGGCGCGGCACGAACTTGCCTGGCAGGAAACGGCTTTCGAGGCGCGCCTGCAGGCTCTGCTGGGAACACTGCCCGACGCGCAGCGGGTGCTGTTGTCCTGCGTGGCGGGGTCGGCAACCCGCGATCGCATCGTGCGTATCCTGCGTGCCCACGCCGGCATCGAACCGGAGATTGCGACGGTGCAGCGCCAGGCCTGCGGCCTGGTGAACGGCTATCGCGACCCCGGGCAGCTGGGCGTGGATCGCTGGCTAGGGGCGGTGGCTGCCTGGCGCAGAATCGCCGGGCCGGTCTGTACGATCGACTGCGGCACCGCCATGACGGTCAACGTGATCAGCGAGCGCGGCGAGTTCCTCGGCGGCACCATCAGCGCCGGCCTCGGTTTGATGCACGAGGCGCTGGCGGGGCGGACCGCGGCGCTTGCCCTGCCGCTGGCCGGGGCAACAGCCTGGCCGGCGACCGATACGGACACCGCGATCCGGACGGGTTGCCTGGAAGCGGCCGCGGGCCTGGCCGAGCGCGCCCTGCGGCGGCTGCGAAGCCTGTCGGCAACAGCGGCGGTGGCCCTGGTCACCGGCGGTGATGCGCCGCTGCTGATGCCGCTGCTGGGCGATGGATTCACGCATGTGCCCGGCCTGGTGCTGGAGGGCCTGCTGGCGCTGTCAGGTGAGCCGCAATGAGGCTGCTTGCGATCGTGCTGTTGCTGGTCAACGTCGCCTGGCTTGGCTGGGACCTCAACACGCGTCTGCAGCAGCGGCCGGCCGGGCCGTCGACCGCGCCTGCGAAGGCGGCGCCTGCGCTGACATTGCTGGGTGAGCTGGCGGAACTGCCGCCCGCGCGGAGCGACGCAGCGCCGGAGACGGCCAGCGAGCTGCCGGCCGGCGATGCCGGGCCCGTCGCCGACGCCGCCGTCGACATCCTGCCGGTGACCGTGGCCGGCAGCGTGCCCCCGGCAGACGGTGATGGCTGCATCCGCCTGGGGCCGCTCTCCCGGGCGGACGAAGTGGACCGCCTGGATGCCTGGCTGCGCGGGCAGGGGGTGTCTTTCTGGCGGCTGGAGCGCGGCCTGGGTGAGCGCAGGCTGCTGTGGGTGTACCTGGAGCCCACGGCGTCGGAATCCGAGGCCCGTGATCGGCTGGCCGGCCTTGCTGCCGCCGGGCTGGAGGACTACATGCTGATCCGCCGGGGTGGCATGAAGAACGCCATTTCGCTGGGCCTGTTCAGTTCCCAGGAATCGGTGAACCGGCGCCTGGCGGAACTGGGTGACAAGGGCTACCGGCCGGTGGTCGTACCGCGCTACCAGCCCGAGCGGCGCTACTGGTTCGACGTTGCCGAGTTCGCCTGGAGCGGGGTCGGGCTGGGCGAGGGCGACCTGCCGCTTACGGTGCCGCTGCGACCGGCGCTGTGCGGCCAGATTGCAGTTGCCACGGCCAGCCAATAACATGGCGCCATCCGCAGCGCCCCGCTAGTTAAATGGTATAACCGGTGATTTGTAATCATCTGTTCCTGGTTCGATTCCGGGGCGGGGCTCCATTGCGGCTGCCATGTCAGGGCCCGGCATCGTTGCCGGCGCTGCCGCCTGCTGCGGTTTCCTGCTCGAAACGTCGAACACAGTCGTAACAGATGCAGGCCTTGCCGCGGGCCGGCTGCGGCAGTTGTGCGAGCAGTGCTGCGGGGAAGGTTTCGGCGACGCACCAGCACACCCCGCCGGGCCCGGCACTGCCGGCCGCCATGCCGCAGGTGTTGGGCTTGCCGCACAGCGGGCATACGGCCGGGTCGATGGTGATGGCAGTGGCTGTCATACGGGCTCTGCTGGTGTGCGGGTGTGCGCCCCAGCTTAACAGGGCAGCAGCGCCGCTGCCTGGCCCGCCGCCCGGTAGCGATAGGCCGGCACGCCCGCCCACACCAGGCGCACCGCGCAATCGCCGCGGTGGCAGTCGGTACAGCGCAGCCTGGCACGTATCGACGCGATGGTGGTATCACGACCGTAGCGGCCAATCAGCGCCGGCAGTGCCATGGGGCGCACACGGGCGCAGGCCGTGCATACGGCGTGCAGTTGCAGGTCCGGCGTGATGCTGCCGAGCAGCGGGCTGGTGTTGATGGTATCGCACTGCATGGTGGTGTCTCCGGGTAGTGATCCCGCAGACAGCTTGCGCCGGCCGGTGGCTCAGGGCGTGAGCCGGTAGCGGCGAGTGCGGAAACAGGCGATCAGTCGCGCTTGCGCACCATGAAGTGCTCCAGCCGCCGGCAGGCGGGCTCACCGAGAATGGCACCGACCCCGTGCAGTACCTGGCCGGCGCTCACGCCACGCGCCCGCAACTGCTTGAGGTAATACTTCAGTTCACCCTCGGGCCGGTCGCGACGCAGGGAATCCAGAAGCATGTCGAACACCGTGTCGGTCCACAGCGAGCGGGGCGAGGTATCGGCAGGCATGGCCGGTGTCTCCGGTTGGCGGACAAGGCCGCCATGCTGGCCGGCGCCGGTCGTGGTGGCCAGGCCCTGCGGGTGCTTTCGTGATCGCGCCCGCAAGGCCCGGGCCGGTTCTGCGACAACGGTCGCGGCTGGCGGGGATCAGCGGTTGGCCGGCCACTCCTGCTGCTCGATGATCTCGCCCATCGCCTTACCCGGGCGCACCTGGCCCTGGTAGATGAGGTAACGCCCGCCGGGCGCCGATTCGGCTGGCGGGCTTTCCACCCATAACCACAAATGGCCCGAGGCGGTGTCCAGGATCAGCGCCTTGTCCGGGTTGAAGCCCATGCCGGCGCCGAGGGGCGCGACCTGGTAGCGCTCCTGGGCGCCGGCCGTGCCCGCCAGGGCGGCGAGTAAGCCGGTCGACAGCACCAGCGCCAGCGCCCGGCGACGGAGGGCGCCATCAAAGCGGTGTAGCGTAGCGACCACTATCGCGCATCTCCCAGTAGCGACGTTCAATCTCCTGGGTTATCGGCCCCGGCACCGGGCCCTGCAGGTGACGCCCGGCGATCTCGCGCACTGGCAGGGTGCCGCCAGCGGTGCTGGTGGTGAAAACCTCGTCGGCAACATACAGGTCGAAGGCACTGAGCTGGCGCTCCTGCCAGGGAATACCGGCCTCGCTCGCCACTTCCAGGACCGTGTCGCGGGTGATGCCCCGGAGGATGCCGCCGGCCGGCGTGTACAGCGTGCCCTTCTTGACCATGAACACGTTGCTGGCGGCTGATTCGGCCACGTGGCCGGACTGGTCCAGCCAGATGGCGTCATCGTAGCCGGCCTCCAGCGCCTCCAGGCGCACCAGCTGGGAATGCAGGCGGTCCAGGCACTTGTAGCGCGGGTCCAGGGTATCGGCCGGGAAGCCGCGGGTGGCGCTGACCATCAGGCGGACGCCGCTGCGCCGCTTCTCCTCGTTGGCCAGGAAGATGTAGGGCGCTGCCCAGACAATGCAGGTGGGCGTGAAGTCGCGCGGATCGGCAACCACCGAGTTCGGTTCGCCACGGGTCACGATGAAGCGGATGCTGGCACTGTCCAGCCCGTTCCGGCGCGTGGTCTCTATGATGGCCTCGCGCCATTGATCCCGCGTCATCTCGTGGTTCAGCCGGGCCGCCTGGATGGAATCGAAGAAGCGATCCAGGTGCTGTTCCAGCTTGAAGATGCGGCCCTGCCATGCCGAGACGACGTCGAACACGCCATCGCCCAGCATGAAGCCCTGGTCGATGGGCGAGACACGCGCCCGGGACAGTGGCAGGTACTCGCCATTGACAAAAAGCACTGGTTCATCGGCCATGTTTCGGTCCCCATTGGTGTGTTGTCGGTTTGTTCCGGGCGACAGTATCCCGGGGATCCGCGCGCCGGTCACGCGTGTGCTTGTCCGATGGCCCGCAGCTTCCTACACTGCGCCTTCCCGATTGGGACTTGTCTCGCCTGATGAGGAGGAGCGAACGATGAGCGCACAGCATTCCGACAAACCGGGCCGCGCGTCGCGGATACCGAAATGGATGGCTCCCTACCTGGAAGCCAGCTGGGGGATACGGAATCACTGGTACCCGGCACTGTTCAGTCACGAACTGGCCGATGGCGCGGTCAAGCCGATCACCATCGCCGGCGAGAACATTCTGCTGCGCCGGTCAAAGGGCCGGGTGCACGCGCTCAAGGACGAATGTGTACATCGCGGCGTGAGGATTTCCGCACGCCCGACCTGCCTCACCGAGGACACCATCACCTGCTGGTACCACGGCTTCACCTACAACCTCGAGGATGGCAAGCTCAGCAACATCGTCGCGGCGCCCGAGGATCCCCTGATCGGCAAGGTCGGAATCCGTACCTACGCGGTTGAGGAAATCAACGGCATGATCTTCGTATTCCTCGGCGACGAGGGTTACGCGCCGCCGCCGCTGGCGCACGATCTGCCGCGGCCACCGGACCCGGAAGGCTCCATGCCCACGGCCTACCTGCTGGACGAGAACACCATGGCGCTCGGTATCCGGCGCACCTGCGTGGGCAACTGGCGCCTGGCTGCAGAGAGCGGCGGCGACCCCGGGCACGTGATGATCCACCGTAATTCCGCGCTCATCCTGTCGCAGGAAATCGGGCTTGCCCTGGGCGAGAAGCGCGGCTCGGGCGAGTCGATCCGCATCACCAGCGACGACGGTCCGGTCGGGGTTACGAAGTTCTACGACAACATGGAGTTCGTCATGGAGAACTCCGCGCTCAACATCCATGCCCCCGGCGGCAATCCGCCGCTCGGCGTGGAGGTGTCGCTGTTCCTGCCCGGCGTGCTGTTCGTGGAGAACTGGCCACGGCCCGGCCTGGCGCAATACGAGTGGTACGTGCCCATCGACGAGCACAATCATGAGTATTGGCAGGTGCTCACCAAAACGTGCAACAACGAGGCCGAGCGGCAGGACTTCCAGCTTCGCTACGACCATGCCTGGGAGGATCTTGCCCTGAAGTCCGGCTTCAATGACGATGACGTGTTCGCGCGCGAGGCCATGGAGGATTTCTATCGCAACGACCGTGGCTGGGCCGAGGAGCGCCTGTTCGAGCTCGATGAGTTCGTGGTGCACTGGCGCCGCCTGGTGGTCAAGCATGCCCGCGGCATCCAGCCGGCCCCCGACAGCTTCCCGGCAGGGCGCTGATGGTCACGACGACGTCGGCCTGGGATGGCCACATCGAGGGGGCCGTTCGCGCCAGTGTGAACGCCGGTGGCATCGACACCTGCTATTACCGCAGCGGGTCCGGGCCGGTCACGATTCTCCTGCACGGCGGTGGCGCCGGCGCCGACAGCTACGGCAACTGGCGCGGCAGCCTGCCGCTGTTCGCCCGGGATTTCGACGTCATCGCCATGGACATGGTCGGCTTTGGCAACAGTGCCAAGCCGGACCCGGCCGGCTTCGAATACTCACAGCAGGCCCGGGTTGCGCACCTGATCGACTTCATCCAGGCCCTGGATATCGGCCCGGTGAACCTGGTGGGCAATTCCATGGGCGGGATGACCAGCATGGGCGCGGCCATCGAGCGGCCGGAGCTGGTCAACCGGGTGGTGCTGATGGGCAGCGCCGGGGTGCAGGCACCCATGAGCGATGCCCTGAAGTCCATCGCCTTCTACGACGGCACGCCCGAGGGCATGCGCCGCATCGTCGAGGTGCTGACCAACCCCGGGTTCGAACCCGAAGACGCCATGATCCGCTATCGGCACGCGCTGTCGGTGCAGGCGGACACCGCCGCCGCTTACGCCGCCACCATGGACTGGATCAAGGCCCGCGGCAGCCTGTTCTACGAGGACGATTACATGGCACGGCTGTCGGTTCCGACGCTGGTCGTGAACGGCAAGCTCGACCAGGTGGTGCCACCGGCCTCGGCCTACCGCCTGCTGGAACTCGTGCCCCAGGCCTGGGGCTGCATCATTCCCGATTGTGGCCACTGGGCAATGATCGAACATCCCACGGTTTTTGCCGGCATCGCCGGGCGCTTCCTGCTCGGCTGAGGCCGGCCTCGATCCTCAGCGGGCCGAGGCCACGACGAAGCGGAACACGTCCGACTCCGACAACACGCCCACCAGGCGGCCTTCGTTGTCGACCACCGGCAGGCCGCCGATGCGGGCGCTGAGCATGGTCTGGGCCGCCAGCGCGATGGTGTAGGTTTCGGTGACGGTGATCGGGTCCGCCGTCATGATGTCGCGGAGCACCGGCTCGGGCTGCCGTTCGCTGGCCCCTTCGCTGGCCCCTTCGCTGGCGTTGAACAGCGCCATGGCGACCTTGAGGTCGCCTTCGCTGACAATACCCGTCAGTACGCCGTCGTCGACGACAAGCAGGCGGCGCAGCTGGCGGGCTTCCATGGTGACGTCGGCCGTGGTCAGCGGTGTGTCCGAGGTCATGGCCAGCACTTTCCTGGTCATCCAATCCCTGACGAGATCCTTGCCCATGGTGGCTGTGTGCCTGCCGCTTGGGGGAGTTTCGAATAGTAGCAGTCCGCCGATCCCCGCGACAGGCGGCTATCAAGTCCTGCCCGGGCAGTTCCGATACAGGCAGATGATGCGCCCCCTGCTGACAGTGCTGCTGTTGTGCCTGCAAGGCATCGCTCCTGCCGCGGAATTCGCCGACGGCGTGCGTGCCTACAAGGCCGGTGAATTCGAGGCGGCGGCGCGTCTGTTCACCTCGCTGGCCGATGCCGGGGACCCGCGGGCGCGGTTTGCGCTGGGCCTGCTGCACGACCACGGGCAGGGTATGCCCGTTGACGATGCGCAGGCCCGCCACTGGTATCGGCTCAGCGCCGAGGCCGGCTATGCCAAGGCGCGCTACAACCTGGCCAGCATGCTCGAACGCGGCGAGGGCGGCGATGCGGACCCGCAGGCCGCCCTGGAACTGTTCGTGGCCGCGGCCCGCCAGGGCCATGCCGATGCCCTGGAGCGCCTGCTGGGCATGGCCGCCGAGGGCGACACCGCAGTGCGGTTCCGGCTGGGCCTGATGTACCTGCACGGTGACGGCGTCCCGTCGGACCCGAATGTGTCACGACGCTGGCTTGCCGCTGCCGCCGAGGCCGGTAACGCCCACGCCTGGCTGGCCCTGGGCTGGCTGAACCAGCGCGAGGGCGGTGATGCCAGCGCTGCCGCGGTTGAAGCCTACGAGCGGGCGGCGGAACTCGGCCTTGGCGACGGCTGGTACAACCTTGGCCTGATGTACCGGGAAGGCGACGGCGTCGGCAGGGATCTGCACCGCGCCAACGAGCTCATCAGGCGGGCCGCGGAGGCCGGCAGCACGCGTGCCGCCCTGCGCCTGGCGATGATGCATGATCTTGGCATCGACGTGCAGGCCGATCGCGACATGGCCCTGCAATGGTACGAGGCCGCTGCCCGGGCCGGTGAGCCGCAGGCGATGAACAACCTCGCCGTGCTGTTGCTGGAGAGCGGTGCCGCCAGTGCGCAGCCGGTGTCGGCGCTGGCCTGGTTCTCCAGTGCCGCCAGGCTTGGCCTGGACCTGGCCAGTGACAACCGCGGCCTGCTGCTTGCCAACCTGTCGGATGAGCAGGTGGCCGCGGCCGAAGCGCTCGAGCGCCAGTGGCGCGAGGCGGGCGCTGCTCAGCCCAGGCGGTAATCCAGCAGCAGGCCGGCGAACACCGCCATGCCAACCCAGTTGTTGTTCTTGAAAGCGCGGAAGCAGTCCTCGCGCCGGCGCTCCCGGATGAGTTGCTGCTGGTGCACCGACAGCCCGGCCGCGACGAAAGTCCCGAGCATGAAGGGCACGCCGAGCCCGGCATGGTGCGCCATCAACAGCAGGGTCATGATGAACAGCACCTGCAGGATCCCGATGATGAGCCGGTCGGACTCCTCGAACAGGATGGCCGTGGACTTCACCCCGATACGCAGGTCATCGTCGCGGTCGACCATCGCGTACTCGGTGTCGTAGACCACCGTCCAAAGCAGGTTGGCGATGAACAGCAGCCAGGCCTCGCGCGGGACCTCACCCAGCGTGGCCGCGAAGGCCATCGGGATCCCCCAGCTGAAGGCCACCCCCAGCACCAGCTGCGGGTAGTAGGTCACCCGCTTCATCAGCGGGTAGGTGCCCGCGACCAGTACGCCAACGAAAGCGAGCCGGATGGTCAGGGCATTGAGCTGCAGGACCAGCAGCAGCGACAGCACCAGGAAGAACGCCAGCACGCCCAGCGCCTCCGGCACCGTCACCGCACCGGTGACCAGCGGCCGGTCGGCGGTGCGCTGCACTTCACCATCGAAGCGACGGTCGAAGATGTCGTTGATGACACAGCCGGCCGAACGCATGCTGATGACGCCGAGCACGAATATCACCACGATGCGGGCCTGCGGCGTGCCGTCGGCGGCAATCCATACCGCCCACAGCGTTGGCCACATCAGCAGCAGCCAGCCTACCGGCCGGTGCATGCGCGCGAGGCGGGCATAGTCGGTGAGTCGGTGCAGGATGCTTGAGGCAGGCATGGCGTGGATGGCTGGCGGTTCAGGCCTTGATATAGTCTAGCGCAGCCGCCAGCCAGCGCTTGACTATGGCCTCGGCAAGCCCCGGGCGCTCGGCCAGCAGGGCATCCCCGCAGTCTTTCACGCGCTCGACCAGGTCGGCATCGCGCGCCAGGTTGGCCACCTTCAGCTGCACCGCGCCGGCCTGCCGCGTACCCAGCAATTCCCCCGGGCCGCGCAGTTCCAGGTCCTTCTCGGCGATGACGAAACCGTCGCTGCTGCGACGCATGATGGCGAGGCGCTCGCGGGCCATCTGCGACAACGGTGCGTGGTACATCAGCACGCAGTCGCTGGCGCGATCGCCGCGACCCACGCGGCCGCGCAGCTGGTGCAGTTGTGCCAGGCCCAGGCGCTCGGCGTTCTCGATGATCATCAGGCTGGCATTGGGCACATCCACACCCACCTCGATGACCGTGGTGGCCACCAGCAGGTCCACGTCCCCGGCGCTGAAGGCCGCCATCACGGTCGCCTTGTCGGTGTCCTTCATGCGGCCGTGCAACAGTCCCACCCGCAGTTGCGGCAGCGCCTCGGCGAGTTCACGGGCGGTATTGTCGGCGGCCTGGCACTGCAGGGCCTCGGACTCCTCGATGAGCGTGCAGACCCAGTAGATCTGCCGTCCGCCGGCGCTGGCATCGGCGATCCGGCCGACGATTTCGGCCCGCCGACTGTCGGGCATGACCACGGTGCGGACCGGCTGGCGGTTCGGTGGCAGCTCGTCAATCGTCGAGGTGTCCAGTTCGGCGTAAGCGGTCATGGCCAGTGTGCGCGGGATCGGGGTGGCCGTCATGATGAGCTGGTGCGGTTGCTCACCGGCCCGGCCCTTGCCCTGCAGGGTCAGACGTTGGTGGACACCGAAGCGGTGCTGCTCGTCGATGATCACCAGGCCCAGGCGGCGGAAGGCCACGTCTTCCTGTACCAGGGCATGCGTACCGATGACCACGGCGTTCTCCGGGCCGGCCAGGGCCTCCAGCGCCGCCTTTCGTGCCGGGCGACCCATTCGCCCGGCCAGCCACAGCACCGGGATGCCGAGCGGCTCCAGCCAGGCCTGCAGGTTGCTCATGTGCTGGGCCGCCAGCAGTTCCGTCGGTGCCATGACCGCGGCCTGGGTGCCGGAGTCCACCGCCCGCAGCAGGGCATGCGCGGCGACGATCGTCTTGCCTGAACCGACATCACCCTGCAGCAGGCGCAGCATCGGGGCAGGCCGGGCGAGATCGGCGCTGATCTCGTTGATGACGCGTTCCTGTGCGCCGGTCAGCGCGAAGGGCAGCGCCTGGCGCAACTGCCGGATCGGCGTGTCGCCGCCGGTGAGCGAGGGCGCCGGCGCCTGGCGCAGGCCGGCTCTGGCGCGGCGCAGGCTGAGGTAGTGCGCCAGCAGTTCCTCGAAGGCGAGGCGCCGCTGCGCGGGATGCCGCCCCGTTGCCAGGTCGGACAGCGAAATCTCCGGTCCCGGCCGGTGCAGCAGGCTCACGGCCTCGGCCAGTGAAGGTGCGTCCGCTCCCAGCACCGCGGCCGGCAGCAATTCCTTCAGGGCCTTGCCGTCGTTCAGCAGCTGCAGTGCCTGGTCGGTGAGTCGGTTCAACGTGACCTGGCTGACGCCCTCGGTGGTCGGGTACACCGGCCGCAGATGCCCCTCCAGCGGCGGCGGCTCCCCTGTCTCGTCGAACAACTGGTACTCCGGGTGCACCATCTCGGGACCGCTCGGGCCTCGCCGCACCTCGCCGAAGCAGCGCAGGGTCCTGCCAGGCGTGAACTGCTTCTGCTGGGCCCCACTGAAGTGGAAGAAGCGCAGGGTGAGGGCACCGGTGCCGTCGCTGCAGCGTACGAGCAGCGAACGCCGGCGACCGAAGTGCACCTGGGCGATATCGACCTGCAGTGCCAGCATGGCCTCGGTGCCCGGCAGGGCGGCACCGGCCGGCGTGATCCGGGTGCGATCCTGGTAACGCAGCGGCAGGTGGAACAGCAGGTCCCGCACCTCGCGAATACCCAGGCGCTCGAGCTTTTCCGCGAGCTTCGGCCCGGCGCCGTGCAGGCGTCCGACCGGGTCGGTCAGGGACAGGCGATCACTGACGCTGGACTTGCCGGCCATCCTGGCCGAGCTCAGCCGGCCTTGCTGCGTGTCACGCGGGTGACGTGCCTGATGCCGCGCAACCGGCGTATGACGCGGGCCAGGTGCAAGCGGTCGCGCACGCGGATATTGAAGATGAGATCGACATAACGGTCACCGCGCTCGGACATCTTCAGGTCTTCAATGTCCGCGCCCTGGTCGGAGATGACCGAGGCGATGTTGGCCAGTGCGCCGCGCTGGTTGGTGATGACCATTCGGATTTCCGCCGTGAACTCGCTGGTGATGTCCCGTGCCCATTGCACGTCCACCCACTTGTCGGGGTTGTTGCGGAAATCGATGACATTGCGACACGCCTGGTGATGGATGACCAGGCCCTTGCCGGTGGACACATGCCCGAGGATGGGGTCGCCGGGAATGGGATGGCAGCACTTCGGAAATGACACGACCATGCCCTCGGTGCCCTCGATGAGAAGCGGGCTGGCCTTGCCATCGGCCGGTGGAATCTTCTCGCCGGTCAGGGCGTCGCCACCGGAGGCCACCAGGTGCCGCGCGACCAGTGGGGCCAGGCGTTTGCCGAGGCCGATATCCTCCAGCAGCTTGCCGAGGTCATCCACCTTCATTTCCGTGAGCACACCGGACAGAACGTCCCGGTCGATGGTATCCACCGCGCTGGAGAATACCTCCAGCTCGCGGTCGAGCATGCGCCTGCCGAGCGTGCGTGCCTCGTCGGCCTGCAGGTGCTTGAGATAATGCCGGATGGCCGAGCGGGCCTTGCTGGTGACCACGAAATTCAGCCAGGCCGGGTTGGGCTGGGCACCCGGGGCGGTAATGATTTCCACGGTCTGGCCGGTGATGAGCGTGGTCTTGAGCGGTGCCAGCTGGCGATCGATACGTGCGGCCACGCAATGGCGACCGACATCGGTATGCACCGCGTAGGCGAAGTCCACCGCGGTGGCGCCATGCGGCAGCTCGAGGATCTCGCCCTTGGGCGTGAACACGTAGACCTCGTCCGGGAACAGGTCCATTTTCACGTGTTCCAGGAATTCCTGGGAATCCCCGGCCTGGCGCTGCAGCTCGAGCAGACCGCGCAACCATTCGCGGGCCCGCTTGTGGGCGTTCTTGGTGGCGCCGTCGCCGGACTTGTACAACCAGTGCGCCGCGATGCCGGATTCGGCCACGTCGTTCATGGTGCGGGTGCGGACCTGTACTTCGATGGGCACTCCGTAAGGGCTGAACAGGCCGGTGTGCAGGGACTGGTAGCCGTTCGCCTTGGGTATGGCGATGTAGTCCTTGAACTTCCCCGGCACGGGCTTGTAGAGGTTGTGCACGACACCGAGCACGCGATAGCAGTCGTCGGCCGACTCCACGATGATGCGGAAGGCATACACGTCGAACACATCGGCGAAGGACAGGTGCTTCTGACGCATCTTCTTGTAGATGCTGTAGACGTGCTTTTCCCGGCCGACGACATCACCGGCGATTTTCTGCTGGCGCAGGCGCCGCTTGATGGAGTTGCGGATCTTGTTGACGATTTCCTTGCGGTTGCCGCGCGCCTTTTTCACCTCTGCGCTGAGGATTCGATAGCGGTTGGGATACAGCGCGCGGAAACCGAGGTCCTCGAGTTCGTGACGGATCCCGTTCATGCCCAGGCGCTGGGCAATGGGCGCGTAGATCTCCAGTGTTTCGCGGGCGATCCGGCGACGCTTGGGCGGCGGCAGCGCCGCCAGGGTGCGCATGTTGTGAAGCCGGTCGGCGAGCTTGACCAGGATGACGCGGATGTCGCCGGTCATGGCCAGCAGCATCTTCTGGATGTTGCGGGCCTGGGCCTCGGCGAAGCTGTCGAACTCCATCTGGGTGAGCTTGCTCACGCCATCGACGATGGTGGCGACGTCACGGCCGAACTCGGCGCGGATGACGTCCTTGTCGGTGCCGGTGTCCTCGATGACATCATGCAGCAGGGCGGCCACGAGTGTTTCGTGGTCCATGCGCATGTCGGCGAGGATGGAGGTGACTTCCAGCGGATGCTGGATGTAGGGTTCGCCGCTCATGCGGCGCTGGCCGGTGTGGGCGTTGGCGCCGAACTCGTAGGCGCGCCGGATGGCGGCTACCTGGTCGGGCTCCAGGTAGCCGCGTGTCTGGGAGCAGAGGTCATTGATCTGGTACACATCGACCCCCGTTGTCGGCAGGGCGGCGCTGGCGGAAGCCTCAGTCTCCGTAGGAAGCGCTGGTGCCAAGCCCGCCGAGCGGCGGCGGATCCTGGGGGGCCGGTGCCGGCGCCGCTGCGGGTGGCTCCGGTTGCGGTTCCAGGCCCGGGAAGGCGGCCATGGCGTCCTCCTCGTGGGCGGCGTTCTCGCGTGCCTCGATGGCGTCGAAGGTCTCGTGGCTCATCAGGCCGGCCGCGATTTCGCGCAGGGCCATCACGGTGGGCTTGTCGCCTTCCTCGGCGACCAGCGGTATGGAGCCGAAGGCAATCTGCCGGGCGCGCTTGGCGGCAAGCAGCACCAGGTCGAAACGGTTCTGGACGTGTGGGAGGCAGTCCTCCACGGTAAGTCTGGCCATTGGTAACCTCGGTACGGATTCGATGGGCGTTTTCCGGCCCCGATTATACCGGTTTTTGCCCTAGGAATCGGGTAGCAATGCGGCCAGGGTAGCCTGCAGGTGCCGGGCCTGGACCTCGCGTCGCAGCCGGCGGCAGCGGATGATGGCCTGCAGATCGGCCAGCGCTGCGTGGAAATCGTCGTTCACGACCAGGTAGTCGTACTCGGCGAAGTGGGACAGCTCGCGTGCAGCATCGCGCATGCGTCGCTCGATGACGGCCGGATCGTCCGTGCCCCGGCGCTCCAGTCGGGCCCGCAATTCCTCCACCGAGGGCGGCAGGATGAAAATGCCGCAGGCGCCGGGTTCGTTCGCCTTCACCTGCCGGGCCCCCTGCCAGTCGATCTCCAGGATGACGTCCTTGCCCTGGTCGCGGTGCTGGTCCACCCAGCTGCGACTGGTGCCGTAGCTATGGTCGAACACCTGTGCCGACTCCAGGAACATGGCCTCCCCACGCATGCGCGTGAAGGTGGCTTCGTCCACGAAGTGGTAGTCCACGCCTTCCTGCTCGCCGGGTCGCGCGGCCCGGGTGGTGTGCGAGACGGAAATCACAAGGTCGCTTGCCGAGGCCACCAGCGCCTGCATGAGGCTGGTCTTGCCGGCGCCCGAGGGTGCCGACACCACGAACAGGGAGCCACGCCGGGTGTCGCCGGAGCTGTTCATTCGATGTTCTGTACCTGTTCGCGCATCTGCTCGATCAATACCTTGAGCTCGATCGAGATGCCGGTGGAATCCACGTGCGCGGACTTGGAGCCGATGGTGTTGGCCTCGCGATTCATCTCCTGGAGGAGGAAGTCCAGGCGCCGGCCGACCGGTTCGCCCTTGTGCAGCGTGCGTGCCACCTCGCCGATGTGCGCCTCCAGGCGGTCCATCTCCTCGGCGACGTCCATGCGGTTGGACAGCAGCGCGACCTCCTGTTCGATGCGACCGGGATCGGCATCCACGGCCAGTTCGTCGATGCGCAGCTTCAGGCGGGTGGTCTGCTCGGCGATGATGTCGGGAATGCGTTCTCGCAGCCGGGTGACCAGCGCGCCGGCCTGCTCGCAGCGGCTCGCGAGGCCCTCGCCGAGCGCTGCGCCTTCGCCCTCGCGCATCTCGGCCAGACGACCGATGGCGGTGTCCAGTGCAGTGAGCAGCACCGGTCGCAGGTCATCGAGTTCCGGGGCACCACTGTCGAGAATGCCCGGCCAGCGCAGCAGGTCGAGAGCGCTCGGTGGGGCAAGCCCCGCCTGGCGCTCACCGACCTCGCGCAGGGCGCCCAGCAGTTCCTCCAGCAGGGCGGCGTTCACGGCCAGGCCCTGGCCGCCGCCGGGCCGTGTCTCCAGGCGCAGCGTGCAGTCCACCTTGCCGCGCTTGAGCCGGGCAGCGACACGCTCGCGTGCCGTACCCTCCAGTGCCCGCAACTCCTCGGGCATGCGCAGCGACACATCCAGGAAGCGATGATTGACCGATCGCACCTCCCAGGTGGCACTGCCCCAGGGTGCTTCCACGCTCTCGCGCGCGTACCCGGTCATGCTGGCAACCATGTCAGATCCCGCCTCCGATGACATAAAAGGGGAATGGTACCGCGTCGCGGCGGCCGCGCAACGCTGCCAGTCCGGCGCTGATGGCGCGAGTCGGTATAATCCGCGTTCATCGGAACCCTACAGGACTATCAATGCGACCCAGCGGCAGAGCAGGCAACGAACTCAGGCACATCGACATCCAGCGCGGCTACACCCGGCACGCCGAGGGCTCGGTCCTCATCCGGGCGGGCGACACCCATGTCCTGTGCAACGCCAGCGTGGAGGGTCGCGTGCCACCCTGGCTGCGCGGCCGCGGGCAGGGCTGGGTGACGGCCGAGTACGGCATGCTGCCGCGCGCCACCGGCGATCGCATGCGGCGCGAGGCCAGCACCGGTCGCCAGGGCGGCCGCACGCAGGAAATCCAGCGCCTCATCGGCCGCGCACTGCGCGCGGTGGTGGACATGGAGGCGCTCGGGGAGAACACCATCACGCTGGACTGTGACGTCATCCAGGCCGACGGTGGTACCCGCACCGCGGCCATCACCGGGGCCTACGTGGCGCTGGCGGACGCGGTCGCCACCATGAAGCAGCGCGGCATGATCAAGCGCGATCCGCTGCACGGCATGGTGGCTGCCATCTCGGTGGGGATCTGCAACGGCGAGCCGGTGCTCGACCTCGACTACGCCGAGGACAGCGGTGCCGAGACCGACATGAACATCGTCATGAACGATGCCGGGCATTTCATCGAGGTACAGGGCACGGCCGAGGGCCATGCCTTCCGCATGGAGGAGTTGATGGCCATGCTGGAACTGGCCCGCGGTGGCATTGCCGAAATCAACGAGCTGCAGCGCGCGGCCCTGGCCGGCTGAGTGCCATGGCAGGCGGGCGGCGCGTGGTGCTGGCCAGCGGAAACGCGGGCAAGCTGCGTGAATTATCGGCGCTGCTGGCCGGGCAGGGCTTCGAGCTGCTGGCGCAGACCGGCCTGGGGGTGACGGCAGCCGAGGAGACCGGCCTGTCGTTCTGCGAGAACGCCATCCTCAAGGCGCGGCATGCGGCAAGGGCAACCGGCCTGCCGGCCATCGCCGATGATTCGGGCCTCGCGGTGGATGCCCTCGATGGGCGGCCGGGGATCTACTCGGCGCGGTTTGCCGGGCCCGGGGCCAGCGACGCGGACAACGTTGAAAAGCTGCTGA
>CAYGQN010000032.1:0-19763 GCA_964351795.1 uncultured Gammaproteobacteria bacterium | reverse complement strand
AACCGCTGGCCGTCTGCCTGCACGCGATGCGGCAGGCCGGCGACCTGGTGGGCATAGAAGGCGTGGACTTACTCTTCTTGAACTGCAACTACGTCGTGCGCGCGACGGACCTCGGCGTCGGCAGCTCCCTGGAACTCGGTTCGGTCTTCATCGTCGATGGCAATACTGGCAGCGAGTTGCTGCGCGTGGATGGCATCATCGATGGCGAGCGGCTGGGTGACCTGGTCGACGATTTCTTCAACGGCTTCGATGACGACCTGCTGATCCGCAGCCCCGGTCATGGTGGCAACTTCAACGGCGCGCTGTTCTTCGTCGACAACCAGGGCAACCTCCTGAACAGCTTCACCGGCAACGTGGGCGACGAGGCCGGCACGCACCAACTCGAGGTGGCCAGCAACGGCAACCTCGTCCTGCCGATGCCCGAAGCCGACACCGCGGACTTCGACTCCGGAGCCATCGCCCTGTTCGATGGCAGCAGCTACGCCTTCATCGGCCGTGTCGACGGGCAGTCCGTCGGCGAGGGATTCGGCGATCCGTCCAACATCGAGCTGTTCTCCCTCCCCGACCCCGACAAGTTCCTGGTGTTCAGCCCGAACCGCAGCATCAGTGGGACGGGTACCAACGAGGGCGCGGTAGCGACCATTTCCGCCACCACGGGCGCACTGGTGGGCGAGGTCTTCGGCCAGAACCCTGGTGACAGCCTGGGCGAAATCACCAACATCCAGGTACTGGACAATGACGATTTCCTGCTGTTCAACACCAGCGCCTTCGATGCCAGCGGCACCCTCATCAACGCCGGCACCGTGGTGCTGGTGGACGGCAGCACCTTCACCGAGAAGGGTGGCGATGGCCTCGGCCGGGTCTACGGCCAGACCGCACAAGAGGCACTCGGCTCGGATAACTTCGTGTTCGAGCGCGACAATGGCAACTACTTCGTGCGCTCGCGCTTCGCCGATGCCGGTGGCCTGCTGGACTCCGGCTCGCTGTACCTGGTGGACGGCAGCACCGGCATCCTCATCGGCCAGGCGGACGGCGACACGGCCAACGAGCGTTTCAGCACCAGCCTCGACACCTTCACGCTGTCCTTCACGGGCAGCGACGACGTGATCGTGCGCAGCTCGGCCGGCCTGAACGGCGCCGGCACCGTGGTGCAGGTGGCGGACGTCGACCTCGGCGGGGGCAATATCATCCGCGGCCGTGTCGACGGCTCTCCGGGCGGCGGCTTCGCCGAGGCCCTGGGCAGCTTCTCCCCCTCGGTCAGCCCCGACGGCCTGCACTACTACCTGCGGGCACCGAATGCCGATGCGGGTGGCATCGTCGATGCCGGCAGCCTGTACTTTGTCAATATCGCGACCGGCTCGCTGGTCAACCGCGTCGACGGCCTGAGCAACAACGAGTTTCTCGGCCAGAACTCCCCGACCACCGGTTCGGCCGGCAACCTGTTCGTGCGCAGCAACGGCAATGCCAATGCCGGCCGCGTGCTGGTCGTGAGCGGTGCCGGCTCGCTCATCGGCGAGGCGGCAGGTAACAATCCAGGAGAGTTCTTCGGCTCGAATTTCCAGTTCGTCGGCAACGACATCTGGGTCATCTCCCCCCAGCACAACAACGGCGGCGCCACCGCGGCCGGTGGCATCTTCGCCATCGCCAACCAGGATCTCGGCGGCGGCAACATCATCCGCCGGTCGATTCTCGGCACCGGCGCCAACGACAACCTCGGCGCCAACGGGATCTCCTTTGTCGACAGTGATCGCCGCCTCATCCGCGTGCCACTGGCCGATGTCGGCGGGCTGGTCGACGCGGGCACGGCCATCATGGTCGACCTGCAACTCAACGAACTCGGCCGCAGCAGCGGCACCAGCGCCGGCGAGCTGTACAGCCAGACCTTCTTCACCAACCTCGGCGATGACCGCCTGATGTTCCGCAGCCCCCTGGCGGACATCGGCGGCAACGTGGATGCCGGCACCGTGAAGTTCGTCAATGCCCTCACCGGCAACCTTGTCGGCGAAACCCCGGGCGGCAGCGCCGACGAGCGGTTCGGCAACTTCTTCCCGATTTTCCTCAGCGACGGCACCCTGCTGTTCCGCAGCCCCGACGCCGACGTCGGTGGCCTCGTGGACGCCGGCGCCGTGGTGCAGGTCGACCCGGTCACGGGCCAGGAAATCGGTCGCACCGTGGGCCTGAGTGCCAACGAGCGCCTTGGCGCCCTCAGCCCGATTTTCCTCGGCACCGACCGCTACCTGTTTGCCAGCCCGGATGCGGATGTCGACGGCGTCGTCGACGCCGGGCGACTGGTGTTCTTCGATGGCGGCGGCACCAACGTGGTCATCAGCCCCGACCTGCTGTTCGCGGACAACCCCGGCACGGATTCGATCATCACCACCGGCACCATCGAGGCGACGCTGGCCACGGGCACCACCCTGATCCTGCAGGCCAACAATGACATCGTGTTCCAGCCGGGTGCGAACCTGTTCGCCAATGACGGCCGGCTCGTGCTGCAGGCCGGTCGCACGGTGAAGTTCGGTGACAGCACCGTCATCGTGCCCGGCCTTGAAATCGTGGCCAACGAGTCCGAGACCGAGGGCGCCATCGCCACCTACCGCAGCGCCGGCACCGGCGACGTGCTGTTCGACAACGCGCGCGTGGTGAGCACCGGCGACTTCGCCCTGAGCGGGCAGAACATCGACGTGCTGGCCGGCGACAACCCGGACGCGGTCTACAGCCCCACCGACGTGAGCCTGCTGTTCGAGTCGTTCTTCGCCGATCCGCTCGGCTTCTCGCTGCCGGCCGCCTTCGCACTGGGCGTGCGCAGCCTCGACGTGGACGCCGAGAGCATCAACCTGTTCGGCAGCAGCTCCGCGGGTGGTTTCGCCTCACTGGTGTCCTTCGGGGAATTCACCGTCAATGCCGACCAGGCGCTGTTCGAGGCGGGCACCGGCGATGCCGCCCACGCCCTCCTGCTCGGCCTTGGCGGGCTCGGGGACTTCGTGATTCCGAACTGCACCGGCTGCGGTGATCAGCCGATTTTCCTCGACCCCTTCCTGGAGCCGCTGCCCCAGACCGGTTTCTTCATCAGCGGGCTGTTCCAGGAGCCCACCATCGACGCCATTCTCGCCCTGCTCAATCGCGAGGAGGCTTCGGACGAGGCCGACGAGGAGCGCGACGAGGAAGAAGACGAAGGCGTCGGTGAATGCGGGATCTGAGGCCGGAACCGCTGGTCACCTGAACCGCTGTGGCGGGCGGGGCTGCGCCGCCACCCGCCACGCAGGACACCGGCGCGGGCGTCAGCGTCCGCATGGCTCACCATCCTGCTCCGGACTGCGCGCAGGCATGCCAACCCGGGCGCGGCCTGACCGGCCAGGCGCCTGCCGCCCGCCGTGCCGACGCCCTGCCCCGGCACTTCCCGGCTGCGCGCTCCAACCCGCCTCCAAGGCCCCGGCCGCCGCCGGCCCGCGCCGGCGGCATTCGGCAGCCGCCAGGCATTTGTGTCAGGATCGGAGGCCGTCCCATCCAGCGTGCACCCCAGCCATGGCCGGTCCCCTGAACGCCGTCGAACTCACGCGCCAACTGGTGCGCATGAACACCATCAACCCGCCGGGCCAGGAAGACGAGTGCGCCCGCGCGCTCGGCGCGCTGCTGGAGAACGCCGGCTTCAGCACCCGCTACCATCCGCTCGGTGCGGGCCGCAGCAGCCTGGTTGCCCGTATCGGCAACGGCAGCGGCAAACCGCTGTGCATCACCGGTCACATCGATACCGTACCGCTCGGCGCCGCGGCCTGGGCGCGGGACCCCTTCGACGGCGAAACCGATGGCGACCTGCTGTACGGCCGCGGCACCAGCGACATGAAGTGCGGCCTGGCCGCGGCGGTGGTGGCAATTGTCGACCTTGCGCCCCGCCTGGCTGCCACCCGCGGCCTGGAACTGGTGCTGACCGCGGGCGAGGAAACCGGCTGCGAAGGCGCGGCCGCGCTGGTGGCCGAACGCGGCGCCCTGGGCGAGGTGGGCGCCATACTGGTGGCCGAGCCCACGGACAACCAGCCGCTGGTCGGCCACAAGGGCGCCCTGTGGCTGCACGCACGAACGCGCGGGGTGACCGCCCATGGCTCCATGCCCGAGCGCGGCGACAACGCCCTGTACAAGGCGGCCCGCGCCGTTGCCGCCCTGGAGCACTTCGACTTCGGTGCCGGCCCGCATGCACTGATGGGGCCGGCCACGCTCAATGTCGCCACCCTGCACAGCGGCATGAACATCAACTCGGTGCCGGACGAGGCCATCATGGGCATCGACATCCGCAGCGTGCCCACCTGCGGCCACGCCCGCATCCGCGAGCGCCTCGCCGAGGTGCTGGGCCCGGAGGTGGAGTTCGACACCATCGTGGATTCCGCCAGCGTGTACACCGACCCGGACGAGCCCTGGGTACAGGAGGTATTCGACATCCTGGAGCCCTACCTCGGTGCGCGCCCGACCCCGCAGGTGGCCACCTTCTGCACCGATGCCGGCTTTCTCACCCCGGCCTACGGCCACCCGCCAACGATTATCCTCGGGCCCGGTGACGCGGCCATGGCCCACCAGACCGACGAGTACTGCCGCATCCCCCGCGTGGAGGCCTCGGTCGGCATCTACACGGATATCGTGCGCCGCTGGTGCGGTATCTGATCGGCGCGGGCCGGGAAGCGGCCACGCCCGGCGCCGGCCCCATTGCCATCAGTGTTTCGCCGCGCCGCCGTCCACGTTGATGGCCTGGCCGGTAATCGCCCCGCTCGCCTCGTCCACCAGATACAGCACAGTACTGGTGAGGTCCTCTGGCTGCAGGCGGCGCTTCACCGCCTGCGCGCCGACCACCCAGTCGAACTGCTGCCCGGGATAGCTGCCAAGCACCGTCTCGGTCTCGATGAGCCCGGGCGTGATGGCATTGACGGTGATGTTCTCCTCGCCCAGCTCCACCGCCAGGGAGCGCACCAGGCCGATGAGCGCGGCCTTGGTGGCCACGTAGGGCGCCATGTTCGGCAGCCCCAGCCAGACGGTCCCGGAGGACACCACCACGATTCGCCCCCAGCCGGCCTCGCGCAGCCACGGCAGGGCCACCTGCAGGGTGCAGAAGGTGCCGTCCACGTTCACCCGCATGACATGCCGCCAGTCCGCCATGCTCACCTCGCCGAAGGGCGCCGCGGGGTAGATCCCGGCATTGGCGATGACGATGTCCGGGCCGCCCAGGCGCGCGGCCGCGCCGGCAATGGCCTCGCGCAGGCCCTCGAGGTCCGCCACGTCCATCGTCAGCGCCTCGTAGGCGGCGCCGGCCTCGCGGCAGCGTTGCGCCGTCCCGGCCTGGTCGGCGATGTCCACGCCGATGATGTCGATGCCGCGCCCCGCCAGCGCCAAGCTGATGGCCTGGCCGATACCCGCTGCCGGGCCGGTGACCAGGGCCACATGCCGCTTCTGCTGTGTCATTCGCCTGTTTCTCCCTTGCGTTGAATGAAGCCTGCCAGGCGGATGTTAACCCCCTGCGCGGCCGTGGATGACAAGCTGTTCAGGACGCACTGCAGCATGTCGCGTACAATCGCGACCATGGAATCCGCCAAAGATATCTTCTCCTACCGCAAGTACTGGGCCGCGCGCTTCGGTACCGCCCCCTTCCTGCCCACATCGCGGGAGGAGATGGACGCGCTCGGCTGGGATGCCTGCGATGTCATCGTTGTCACCGGGGATGCCTACGTGGACCACCCCAGCTTCGGCATGGCCATCATCGGCCGGCTGCTGGAGGCCCAGGGCTTTCGCGTGGGCATCATCGCCCAGCCGGACTGGCGCAGCGCGGATGCCTTCGCCGCGCTCGGCCAGCCCACCCTGTACTTCGGCGTGACGGCCGGCAACATGGATTCCATGGTCAATCGCTACACCGCGGACCGCAAGATCCGCAGCGACGACGCGTACAGCCCGGGCGGCGTGGGCGGCCTGCGGCCCGATCGCTCGGTGCTGGTGTACTCGCAGCGGGTGCGCGAGGCCTTCCCGGACACACCGGTCATCATCGGCGGTATCGAAGCCTCGTTGCGGCGTATCGCGCATTTCGACTACTGGTCGGAGAAGGTGCGCCGTTCCGTACTGCTCGATGCCAAGGCCGACCTGCTGTTGTACGGCAATGCCGAGCGCGCGCTGGTGGAAATCACGCATCGCCTCGCCCGCGGTGAAGCCATCGAGGCCATCACCGACGTGCGCGGCACCGCCTTCATCGCCCGGCAATGGCCCGCTGACGTGGTGGAAATCGACTCCACCCGGGTGGACACACCCGGGCCGGTGGAGGCACGCCCGGACCCGTACGCCATGGGCCCGGAAGCCACCGGCGGCACCAAACGCGAGTCCGGCGCCCCCGCGCACCGGGTGGTGCAGGCCAGCCGCGACCTGCGCGCCGGGGAGCGCGCCGACAGCGTCATCCGCCTGCCCTCCTACGAGCAGGTCCGCGACGATGGGGTGCTGTACGCCCACGCCTCGCGCTGCCTGCACCTGGAGTCCAACCCCGGTAACGCCCGGGCGCTGGTGCAGCGCCATGGCAATCGGGACCTCTGGATCACGCCACCGCCGATTCCCCTGACAACGCCGGAACTCGACGCCGTGTACGAGCTGCCCTACACGCGGGTTCCCCATCCCCGGTACGGGGGCGCGAAAATCCCCGCCTACGAGATGATCCGCTTCTCCATTTCCATCCAGCGCGGTTGCTTCGGTGGCTGCACCTTCTGCTCCATCACCGAGCACGAAGGCCGGATCATCCAGAACCGCTCCGAGGACTCGATCATCCGCGAGATGGAGCAGGTGCGCGATACCGTGCCGGGCTTCACCGGGGTCATCTCCGATCTCGGCGGGCCGACCGCCAACATGTATCGCCTGGCCTGCAAGTCACGCGAGGTCGAATCGGCCTGCCGCCGTCCGTCCTGCGTGTTTCCCTCCGTGTGCAGCAACCTGAACACCAACCACAAGCCGCTCATCGACCTGTACCGGCGCGCCCGCGAACTCCCGGGGGTGAAGAAGGTGCTCATCGGCTCGGGTGTGCGCTACGACCTGGCCATCGAATCACCGGAGTACGTCAAGGAGCTGGCCCAGCATCACGTCGGCGGTTACCTGAAAATCGCGCCCGAGCACGTCGAGGACGGGCCGCTGTCGAAGATGATGAAACCCGGCGTGGGCACGTATTACCGCTTCCGCGAACTGTTTGACCGCTATTCCAAGGAAGCGGGCAAGGAGCAGTACCTCATCCCCTATTTCATCGCCGCGCACCCGGGCACCACCGATGAGGACATGCTGGAGCTGGCCCTGTGGCTCAAGCAGAACAACTACCGCGCCGACCAAGTGCAGGCCTTCACGCCCACGCCCATGGCCACCGCCACGGCCATGTACCACACCGGCAAGAACCCGCTGCGCAAGGTCAGCCGCGACAGCGAGGAAGTGCCCATCCCGAAGGGCCTGAAAATCCGCCGCCTGCACAAGGCCTTCCTGCGCTGGCACGATGCCAACAACTGGCCGATGCTGCGCGAGGCCCTCAAGCGCATGGGCCGCGAGGAACTCATCGGCGCCGGCAAGCACTGCCTGATCCCGGCCTGGCAGCCGCGTGGCACCGGTGGCGCGGCCGAGGGCCAGCGCGGCACGAAACCGTTCCGCACCCAGCACACCGGCCTGCCGACCACGCCGGCGGCCCCGGGCAAGGCGCGACGTGCATCCAGGGCGCAGCCCAGCGACACCGGCAGCGGCGCGGCCGCAGCTGGCAAACCCGCGGGCCCCGGCAAGGCCCGGCGTCCGTCCCGCGCCAAGGGCAGCGACACCGCCAGTGCAGCAGGCGGCGCCTATGCCGGCGCCAGGCCGGCACCGGGCGGCAAACCCGCGGGCTCGACCAAGGCCCGGCGTCCGTCCCGCGCCAAGGCCAGCGACACCGCCAGTGCAGCAGCCGGCGCCTATGCCGGCGCCTATGCCGGCGCCAGGGCGGCACCGGGCGGCAAGGCCGCGGGCTCGACCAAGGCCGGGCGTCCCTCCCGCGCCAAGGGTAACGAGTCCACAGCTGCGGCCCGCGCCGGCCGCGGCAACGGCAACACCCAGGGCCAGACACGCCGCGGCGGGCCTTCCCGCAGCCCGGCAGGCCAGGGTAACGGCAGTGGCGGGCAGGGCCGGTCCGGCGGTCGGCAGCGTCGACGCTCACCGGCCTGAGCGGGCTGACTTCCCCGGCGCCAGCGCGCCCGCCCACCGGCATCATCATCTACCGGCAGGATTTGCACTCGCCAGACGATGCCAGCCCACGGATCGAGGCGCAGGATTCCGCCAGGGGCCAGCGCCAGGCTGGAACCGCCCCGTATGGGCGGGCATTGCCGGGCTGCCGCTGTGAATCCCGGCCTGCGCGCCAGGGCATCAGCGCGCAGGCCGACTTCAACTAGCGCCGGAACACGCCGACAAGGCTCGCCTTCTCCAGGCCATTGGCCCAGAGCTGGAAGGACACGATGGCCCCGGAGGTGTCTTCGGTGACCGGCAGGGTGTCCACGCCAACGGCATGCACGGTGAAGATGTAGCGGTGCACATTGCGCCCCGGTGGCGGGCATGGCCCGCCGTAGCCCGGCCGGCCGAAATCGGTTCGCGTCTGCAAGGCGCCCGCCGGCAGCAGGCCGGCTTCCGGATCACCCGCCCCGAGCGGCAGCGTTGTGACAGTGGCCGGGATGTTCACCACCAGCCAGTGCCAGAAACCGCAGCCGGTGGGTGCGTCCGGATCGAAGCAGGTGACGGCGAAACTCTTCGTGCCTGCAGGCGCGCCGCTCCAGGCCAGCTGCGGCGACAGGTTGCCGCCGGCGCAGCCGAAGCCGAAGGCCTCGGACAGTACCTGTGCCTCAGCCAGCATCTGGCCATCGGAAAAGGTGTCGCTGGTCAGTACCAATGCCATGTCCTGTGCATCTCCTTATGGGGTTGGAGCCAATGGCCGTGCGGATCACACGGCCCGCAATCCACCGTACACGATACCGGCCTGGATAAGATAGCCGGCGCTGACCGTGTCCGGGCCGGGCACCGCGGCAACATCGCAATGCAACGGCAGGCGCACCGGGCCGCCGCTGGCGCGATGCATGACCGCCTCGAAAGGATGCGCCGGGTTCACATCGCCCCGGCCGACCAGCTTTCGCACACCAGAGCCGGACCGCAGCCTGGATGCGGCACCGGGCACGGCATCGTGGTCGCACCGGGCTAGTCCGGCAGCGGGTACTCGGCCACGCAATCGTAGCCGTAGATCCAGGACGGATCGGAGAAATTGCCACCATGGAAATTATTGCCGTCCGCCGCGCGGCCGACGGCATGGTTGAGCTCCCCCTGCTGCCAGGCGGCCGCCTGCACCCGCGCCGTGCGCTCGAGGCGGGCCTGCTCGTAGGCCCGCAGCCCCTGCGCCACGTCGCCGGAACGGCTGAGGCAATGCGCCAGCACCCAGCCGTCCTCGATGGCCATGTTGGCGCCCTGGCCGAGGTAGGGCACCATCGGGTGGGCGGCATCACCCAGCAGGGTCACGCGGCCACGGCTCCACGCGGCCAGCGGGTCGCGCACCAGCAGGGCCCAGCGGAAGCATTGTTCGTCCACGGTCTGGTCGATCAGCGCGCGCACGGCGGGATGCCAGTCCTCGAACTGCACCCGCAGCTCCGACACCGGCGCTCGCGAGGTCCATGATTCGGTCCGCCAGTGCGCATCCTCAACGATGGCGACGTAGTTCAGCAGTTCACCGTTGCGGATGTAGTAGGCCACGAAATGCCGGCCCGGCCCCACCCAGATGTTCAGCTTCGGTTCGATCAGCCGGACCGGGAAATCCTCGGTGCGCACGATGCCGCGATAGGCAACATGCCCGGTATAACGGGCGCCGGGCTCGTCGAACAGTTGCGAGCGCACGACGGAGTGCACGCCGTCGGCGGCGATCAGCGCCGGCGTGTCCAGGCTCTGCCCGTCGGCGAAGTGCACCCGCACCGCGTCCGGGCTCGCCTCGACGTCCACCAGCCGGGCGCCTGTGCGAATGCTGCCAGGCGCTCGCGCGAGCAGGGCCTCGGCCAGGCAGCGATGCAGGTCGGCGCGATGCAGATCCAGGTAGGGCGCGCCGAAACGCGTTTCAAAGGCATCATCGAAGGGCCCCTCGAAATTCGGGACCCCGCTGCGGTAGTGGCGAGTGGTCACGGCGAGTGGTCGGAAGGCAAACCCTTCCAGGGTCGCCCCCAGGCCGAGAGCGTCCAGGACCTTGTAGCCGTTGGGGCTGATGTGCAGCCCGGCCCCGACCTCACCGAGGCGGGCGGCCTGCTCGCAGACAACCACCGGCCAGCCGGCTGCCTGCAGCGCCAGCGCCGCGGCAAGACCGCCCATCCCTGCACCCGCGATACAAACGGGGTTCTCTGTCACGCGTCCATACCCGGCTGCCCCGGCGGCGACTTCTGTCGTCGACGTTACAGGGTTCGGGTCGGGGGCTCAATCAGGCACTGGAGAGCGGCAGTGGGAGAAAAACCGCAGGCGGGCCGCTCCGGGCCCTGAGCCGCACTGCTGTGCAGAATCCGTCCGGGGCGGCGCCCTCGCCGCCCCGGACAATGCTCAGGCCGCTCGAAAGCGCCGGCGCCGGAGCGGGTAGCCGGCAGCGATACCCGCGGCCAGCAGCATGGAGGTGAAAGGCTCCGGCACTTCGTTGCCGCCATCGCAGCAGTCGGTGACACCGGGTACCTGGAAGGAACCCCAGTCGCCCTGGAACTTCACCGGGAACTCCGAGAGCATCACGATGCCGTCGGCGAAGTCACCGGTCAGCGTCAGGGTCAGGCTGTCGGAGGCACCCGCGCTCAGTCCGTTCTGCTGATTACCACCATTGCAGTTGTTGTTCTCATCGGGGAACACGCACACGTCCAGGTCCTGGAAGTTGCCGGTGAGATTGGTGTCGAGCCTGGTCTGCCAGGTTGTGGCGTTGGCCTGGTCCCAGCTGATCTCGGCCTCGGTCACGGCCGGGTCCACGAAAAAGCCGAAGGCGACCAGGCTGTTCACCCCGAGGTTGGGATCGAAGGTATTGCGCAGGGCGACGTCGAGCACCAGCTGGGAATGGGTGAAGCTGCTGATGACGAAGTCGGCCTCGGCGGTCAGGTCGGCCGGCGCGCCATTGGTGTCCGCTACCGGTACCCGCCAGTTCACCGTGAACGTATCGGCACCGCCGCCATCGGCCTGTGCGCCGCTGATGGTAACCTTGTACAGGTCCTGGGCCGGGTTGCCCGCCTGCCCGCCTGTCAGTTCAGGCTCAATGAAATACGCCGAGGCGGAAGTGGAAAGCAATGCCAGCGCAAGTGCCGGCAGCAAGTTCAGGAGAGGCTTCATGTGTACGCACCTTTGCGAGCATACGGGCCTCCCTGCGCCGTTGGGATGGATATGTCTGATCCAGACTAATGCGAGAACCGTGCCGGAAGTTCAATTACGTTGTTGATCATGCGGTTACGATGATCGCCACCCGCGCTTCCCGCGCTTTTTGTAAGGTCTCTTGACACCGCGCTGTGGCCAGCGCGCTGGCTTCGTCAAAACCCCTTTGTAAACAAGCCCTTGCAAGCTGTGATGCGAGAACTCGCCCCGGAAGCGGTTTATTGCTTGTAAATCCGGGTGTTGGCTGGCCTGAAGGAGCTGGTTGGCGACCGATGTAAACAACACTGACAACGCCTAGCGGTCCGGACCGGTCGCGCCGAGCCGCTCCAGCAGCGTGGCCGCCGACTCGCGGCCCGGAAACAGGGGCTCGCGCAGGGCGTCGGCCAGCAGTTCCATCGCCTCGCCCTGTTTGCCCTCGGCGGCGAGCACCCGCGCCAGGTTCACCTTGATGCGCGGATCGGCGGAGTCGCGGGCCAGCGCATCGCGCAGGTACCACAGCGCATCCTTGAGTTCACCGGCTTCCAGCATCACGCGCCCGGCCGTATCCAGCACCGCCGGATCGTTGGGCCAGATGCTGGCGGCATGGCGGGCGAGCGCCACCGCCTCGGGCTGGCCGAGCTCATGGGCGAGCCAGGCCCGGTTGTTCAGCGCGGTGCGATTGCGCGGCGCCTGTTCCAGGATCCGACCATACTGGCTGGCCGCCTCGGCCAGGCGCCCGGCCTTGAGCAGCAGCGCGGCAAAGGCCGTACGGGCACGCAGGCTGAGTGGCTGGCGTTGCGCCCAGGCCTGGAAACCGGCGACCGCATCATCGGCACGCTCCAGCCGCAACAGGGCGTCGCTGCGCCCGAGCACCGCGTCGAGCACCGGCACCAGCGACAAGGCCTGGTCGAAATGCGCCAGGGCCACCTCGGGCTGGCCGGCGGCCAGTGCCGCACGGCCGGCGGTGATCCAGCCCTCGGGGGCGTCCGGTCTCGCGTCGATCAGCGCCTGTGCCTGCTCGCGGGCTGCATCGTGGTCGCCGCGCTCGCTGAGCATGCCCGCCAGGGCCACGCGCGCCGCGGGTGCCGTCGGCCAGTCGGCAACGGCGATCCGCAGGTTGGCAATCGCCTGGTCGACCAGGCCCCGCGCGGCATAGGCCTCGGCAATCTGGACGAAGGCCGCCGGGGAATCCGCCACCGCCGCCGCCTGGCGCAGGTAGGCGTTGGCAACCGCGTCGTTGAACAGGCTTTGCTCGACACCGGCCGCCAGCAGCAACACCTGCCAGTTGTCGCTGGATTCGGCCCGCAGTTCAGCCAGCTCGGCCTGCGCCTCGGGGAGGCGTCCGGCCGCAACCAGGGCCTTCGCCAGCGCCAGCCGATCCGCGACGAGGCTGCGATCCAGGCGCTTTATCGTCTCCAGGTGCCCGATGGCATCGGCGACTCG
Source organism: uncultured Gammaproteobacteria bacterium (assembly GCA_964351795.1). Classification (GTDB taxonomy): domain Bacteria; phylum Pseudomonadota; class Gammaproteobacteria; order JADZEE01; family JADZEE01; genus CAYGQN01. Next base: position 6,971 of record CAYGQN010000032.1, on the reverse strand, counting down.
CTGGGCCGCCAGCGCCACCTCGGCCAGCCCGCGCAGCGCATCCACGCGCTTGCCATCGCTGGCCAGGATGGCACGGTAAGCCGCTTCGGCCGACTCCAGGCGGCCGGCCTGGCGATCCATTTCGGCGAGGTTCAGGCGCGCGGGCACAAAGCCCGGATCATGCACCAGGGCGGCGTTGAAGGCCGCGCGCGCCTTGCCACGATCCCCGAGCATCAGCTGCAGCGCGCCGGCAAGGTTGTGCCAGGCCGGGTTGTCCGGCGCCCGCGCCAGCAGGCCGTCCACCAGCGTCAGGGCCTGGCGCGGATTGCCGGCATCCACGTGCGCCATTGCCGCCAGCAGGCCCGCCGTACCGGCGCTGCGCGGCGTCTCGGCCTGCAGGGTAGCCGCTTCCAGTTCGGCGATGGCACGCTCGCGATCACCGGTGGCCAGGCTGGCCACGCCCATCTGCAGGCGTGTCTGCGCGGACCGGATCCCACGCTCATAGAGCGTCTCCAGCAGCACCCGGGCCTGCTCATGCTCGCCCAACTGGCCGAGCGCCGAGGCCATCATCCACAGCAGGTTCGGATCATCCGGCCGACGCTCCAGCAGCTTGCGCACCTCCGCCCGCGCCAGCGCCGCCTGCCCGGCGCGCAGCAGGGCGCTGGCATAGAAGCGCCGGGCACCATCATTGCCGGGCATGCGCTGCAGATAGCGGGCCAGCAGGTCCCGGGCTCGATCATGGGCCCCGTCGCGCAGCGCCAGCACCGCCGAAATCAGTTGCGCCGGCAGGTTCTGCTCGAGCACTTCGGCCGGCAGTTCCCTCACCATGGTCCGGGCCCGTTCAAGCATGTCCTCGGCGCCGGCGCTGTCGCCGGTTGCGCCGTGGGCGAGGAAGCCCAGGTACAGCGCCTGGAAGGAATCGGGGTTTGCCGCCAGCACGGCCTGCACGTCAGCCACGGCCAGCTCGGCCCGGCCTGCGTCAATCTGCAGCGCGGCCCGGCCCAGCCGCGCCGGGCCATGCCCGGGGGCCAGGACCAGCGCCCGCTCGAAGGCGTTTATCGCCGCCGCCGGCCTGGCCTGCATACGGTGCAGATTGCCCTGCAGGTACCAGCTCTCGGCATTGCGATCATCCATGGCCAGGGCAGCCTCCAGCAGCTGCGCTGCCTCACGGCGGCGCCCCTCCTGCAGGGCAATCGCAACAAGCCCCTGCAGCGGCGCGGGGTCCTCGGGCAGCACCTCGCGGGCGCGCGTGAAGTACTCGGCGGCATCGCGCGGTCGATGCGCCTCGAGCAGGCCCCTGGCCTGCAGCAGCAGCAGTTGCCCCTGCATTTCCGCCGCCGCATCACCCGGCGCGGCCAGCTTGAGCAGGGCATCGATATCGGAGCGCAACAGGTAGGCGCGGGCCCGGGGCAGCAGGGTGAGGCTCCGGTCCGCCCCGAGTGCAGCTGCGCGTTCGACCGCGGCGACAGCATCGGCCGCGTCGCCCAGCGACAGGTAGATCTCACTGAGCTTCACCCAGCCGGCGAGCATCTTCGGCTCGCGCTGCAGCGCGTTCTTGAGCTCGATGATTGCGGCCACCATGTCACCTTCGCGCTGGTGCGTGACGGCCTGTTCGAAAAAACGCACCGCTTCCGGGTCGAAGACGGGCTCGGCGGTGGTCGCGACCGCCAGCGCAAGCAGGGCCAGGGCAAGCGCCGGCAGGCGGCTGTGACAACGTCGCAGCGCAGGTTTGGATGCTTGGGGCATGCAGGCATGGTCGGTGATCCGGCGGGCCGCTTGAATCAGGGAAACCCTGCCCGGGGCCGCTTCCACAATCCCTTGCAATCGCCCGCGGCCCGCCGCCGCAGCACTGTTGCACAACCCTGCACGGGGCCGGGCCGGGTTTCCAGCGTTACCAGCGGCAAGCGTCAGATTCTGTTAACCGCGTTGTCATGATCGCTTGCAAACATCAGCAGCGTGGGCGTGGGTCCGTGCAATCGGCCTGTTTCGCCCAGCCGGATGGAAAAAACCAGGTGGCCACCAGCAGATGGCCATCCGCCTTGAGGAGGGCAGCAGCAAATGGAATTCAGGAAGCACGCAATCTGTCTCGCCATGGCCACGAGCGTTTTCGCTGCCGGCAACGCCGGCGCGGCGAGCCTGACAATCCACCACAACAACGACGGCGAATCGAAGCTGTTCGGCGACGCGAACTTCGGCGGCGCGGCGTATTTCAAGTCGACGCTGGATGCGCGCCGCTCGGCCAAGGCCGGCCGCGACCTGCTGACCATCTCCTCGGGCGACAACTTCCTGCCCGGGGCGGTGTTCAACGCCAGCCTGGCCACCGGCCCGATTGGCGGGCGTACCTACTTCGACGCCCTTGCCCTGCGCGAGATCGGCTACGACGCGATCACCATCGGCAACCATGATTTCGATTTCGGGCCGGACGTGCTGGCCGACTTCGTCAGTTATTACGACAGCCAGGGCGGCACCGGCACCTTCCTGTCGGCGAACCTGGACTTCAGCGGCGAAGCCAACCTGAATGCACTTGTGACCAGCGGCGACATCGCCCGGAGCGTGAAGGTGGTACGCGGTGGTGAAACCTACGGCATCATCGGTGCCACAACAACCGACCTGAACATCGTCTCCAACCCCGGCAACGTGCTCGCCGGGCCGGTGCTGGCCGCCGTGCAGGCCGAAGTCAACGCCCTGCAGGCAGATGGCGTGAACAAGATCATCCTGTCCTCGCACCTGCAGAACCTCGGCAACGAGCTGGCGCTGGTGTCGCAGCTGAGCGGCGTGGACGTGGTCATCGCCGGCGGCGGCGACGAGCTGCTGCTCAACGCCGGCAATGCCCGCAACACGGTCGCCGAGGCCACCGGCGCCTACCCCATCATCCGCCAGGATGCCGATGGCAAGAACGTGGCGGTGGTCACTACCGTGGGCGAGTACTTCTACGTGGGTGAGCTGGACGTGGAGTTCGACGCCAACGGTGATGTCATCAACGTATCGGGCGAACCCGTGGTCGTGGACAAGAGCACAGTGACGCCCGATGCCGGCATGCAGACGGCGGTCATCGACCCGTTGAACGCGGCGCTGGCCGCAGCGGGCAACTCGGTCATCGCCACCACCGACGTTTTCCTGGAGCACAACGAAGGCACGCCGGATGGCCCGCGCGTCATCCGTGATCGCGAGACCAACCTCGGCAACCTCATCGCCGATGCCTTTGTCTGGGCTGTCGACCAGGAAGGCACGGGGCTCACGGCCGGCAACACGCTCATCGGCCTGACCAATGCCGGGGGCATCCGCGACAACCTGGACGACAACGTCGATGGCCAGATCACCCAGGCCGAAGCGGAAGCCGTGCTGCCGTTCTCCAACACCATGGCTGTCATCGCCAACGTTGATACGGCCACGCTGGTGAGCTTCCTGGAAAACGCCGTCTCGGCCCTGCCCGGCAACGGCCGCTTCGCCCAGATTGCAGGCTTTGCCTTCGATTACGATCCGAACCGGGCCCCGGGTGATCGCGTGCTGGCCGTGCGCCTGGCCGATGGCACGCCGGTGTGGACGGAAGCCCTGGGGGACCTGTTCGGCGGCCTGTTCGACATCGCCACCAACAGCTTCCTCGCCGCCGGCGGCGATGCCTACGACACCACCGGCCTGACGGTGTCCAACCTGCAGACCGGTTATGCCGATGCGCTGATCGCCTTCCTGACGTCACCGAACGGCCTGAACGGTGCCGTCTCCGGCGCGGACTATCCGCTGGCCGGCCTGGGGCGCATCAACGCCGTGCCGTTACCGGCGGCGTTGTGGATGATGCTGGGTGCGACCGGCCTGCTAGGCCTGCACGGCCGCCGCCGGGTCTGACCGTGGCCGGGGCCGGCCCCTTGCGGCCGGCCCCGGCCACTCACCGCCAGCGCAGTCGCCAATGGCCGCGGCGTCGACGCCGGGCATCACGCCTGTGCCGGCGTTACGATTGAGCCCCCCGGAGCGCAGACAACGAGCATGACGTCCACACCACGCAATTGCATTCCCGGCGCCCTGGCGGCGCTCGTGGCGCTGATGCTGGCGCTGCCGGGCACCACGCCGGCGGCCGACACGGACGGTCATTTCATGGTGCGCGGGGCCGGGCGTGTCGCCTGCAGTGACTTCCTTGTGGCCAGGGCCGCGGCCGGGCGGGACTACGTGAGCATCGCCGGTTGGCTGGAAGGCTACCTCACCCACTACAACGAAGCCGTGGCCAGCACCTTCGACATCGCCCCCTGGCAGGATACCGAGCTGCTGCTGGCGGCGCTGGCGAACTGGTGCCGGATGAACCCGGACGGCAACCTGCACCAGGGCGCCTTCGGCCTGGCGCGGGACCTGCACCGCAATCGCCTGAGCCTTCGCTCCGGGATTGTCGCGGCGGGCGATGGCGAGCATGCCGTGGCGCTGTACGCGGCCATCGTGCGGCGCCTGGAACACCGGCTCGCCCGGCACGGGCACCTGGCGGGCGAACCCGATGAACACTTCGACGAGCAGACCAGCGCGGCCCTGCGCGCCTTCCAGCAGGCCGAGGGCCTGCCGGTGACCGGCCTGCCGGACCAGCTCACTCTCGCGCGGCTGCTCTGAGGCGGCCGCGCCGCCTGCCTAGAACAGCGGATCACCCGGGTCCATGCCGAGCAGCATGCGCCCCGCCTTCACCCGCGTGAGATCATTCGCCTGGATGTGTGTCTGCGCCGTGTGCACATCGCGGAACAGGCGTTCCAGCGGATTGCCACGGTAAATAGCGCCGCCACCGGCCTGCTTGTACATGGCATCGACAATATCCGTTGCCGTGTCGATGGCGTGTGTGACCGCCATCCGGAAGCGGCCGCGCAGCTCGGGCTGTAATGCATCGCCGCGCGCCAGCGTGGCCTCGATGCTGCTGACGAGGTCGCGCACCAGCAGCCGCGCCGCCTGGTGCCGGGCATCGCATTCGGCCACGGTGATCTGCAGGGTCGGATCCTCGCGCATGAGCATCGGCCCGCGCCGCTTGGTCGCCGCCATCGCGGTGACGATGTCGAGCGCCCGCCGCGCCATCGCCAGGGTGATGGCCGCCAGCTGCGCGAAGGCAATGGTGGGAAAGCCGTACACCGGGTTGGCAAGCGGGCACTGGCGCTCCCCCAGCCGCAGGGTCCAGTCCGCCGGCACGAACACGTCATCCATGACGTAATCGTGGCTGCCGCTGCCGCGCAGGCCGGTGGTGTCCCAGCTGCCGGCGATGATCTCGCAATCCGCCAGCGGATGCAGGAACCAGATGGGCTCGGGTTCGCCGTGGCTGTTCAGCCGCGGCGCATCGCCATCGAACACCATGGCGCCGCTGAGCAGGTATTCGCAGTGCTCGCTGCCGCTGCCGTACTTCCAGCGGCCGCTGACGCGATACCCGCCCGGCACCGGCTGCGCGTGGCCGTTCGGCCCGATGTGGCCGGCCGTGCGCAGGTCCGGGTTGCGCCCGTAGGTGGCCTCCCACACCTCGCGCTTGAGCGCGGTGCCCAGCAGCAGCGGGTTGGCGCTGATGATGAGCGCCACCCAGGCCACCGAGGCATCGGCGCCGGCCAGCGCCTCGATGGCGTCGTACCAGGCCAGCAGCGGCACTTCATCACCACCGAACTCGCGCGGCGTGACGGCCCGGAACATGCCGGCATCGTGCAGGCGTTCAATGAGGGCAACGGGCACCAGTCCGTTGGCTTCGATGTCATCGGCCGCATCGACAATGGCCGGCACCAGCGCGCGGGCGGCATCGGCCAGCCGCGCGCCGCGACTGCTGCTGGTGGCGTGGAAGTGTTCAGCGGTTTGCGCATTCACGGGGGTGCAGCTCCTTATCCGTCAGCGGACGACAGCCCCGGATTATGGGTCATCCGGATGGCTGTTTCACGCCCGCAGTAATGGGCTGGCAGACGTCCGAGCTGTGCATAACCCATGCGCTGGTAGAAGCGCTGCGCACCGCGGTTGCCCTCACGCACCAGCAACTCGCAGGCCAGGCCGCTGGCCACCGCCCAGCCATGGGCCTGCCCGAGCAGGGCCGCCCCGATGCCGCGGCGGCGGTAGTGCACATCGACGACCAGCACATCCACGTGCAGCACGGCAGGCGCGGCACGGACCATCAGCGCACCGGCCAGGCCACCGTCCAACGGCAGCGCCCAGCCGGTGACGTCGCTGGCCAGGAAATGCCGGCGCAGGGCCCGCGGCGTCCAGACCGGTGCCGGCAGGCCGTCCTCCATCCAGCGCGCGACCATGCTCGCGACCAGCGGCAGATCCGCCGGCACCATGGCCCGCGGCGCCGGCAGGGTCGCGTTTGCCTCAGGCCGGCGCACGGCACTGCGCCAGCACCGGCGCCGGCAACAGGCGCAACGCCAGCCACAAGGCCAGGCCCACCAGCACGATGTCGTCGAGCTGGCCGAGCAGCGGGATCCAGTCGGGCACGAGGTCGATCGGCCAGGCGAGGTACATCAGCGCCAGGCCCACCAGCCAGCGCACGCTGCGGGGCGTGTCGGGGTGCGCCAGGACGCGCCGCCAGAAGGCGAGTTCATCGCGACAGCGACGCAGCCAGGCTCCGATGCGTCCGCCTGACAGCGTTCGGGGCGTGGCGCCGGGCGTCATCACGAAGCCATCGGTGAACGCGCCAGGCGCGGCAACCCGGCCGTCGGCCGCGACCGCCTCGTGCGGCCGGGGTCCGCCGCCATGGCGCGCCGGGCGGGCCACGGGTTCCGGTGCGCGGATGCCCTGGTCACGCGGTCTCAGCCCCGGGCACCGTCATCAAAGCGTCCCAGCGCCGCCCGCAGCGCGGTGATGAACGCCATGGGCTGGTTCAGGAACAGGTGATGCTCGGCCTCGGGCACCTCGATGCACTGCAGTGGCCGCCGTGCCAGCGACTGCATCAACGCGAGGTGCCGCGGCAGGAAGATGCGGCTGTGGCTGGCGTGGATGACACTCACGTCGCCGTCGTAGGCGGCGAAGGCCTCGTGCAGGCCGCCGACCAGGCCGAGGCGCAGGAG